>JALOTN010000063.1 GCA_025457885.1 Thermoplasmatota archaeon
ATATTTCATTGCTAGAATTTGTCTCGCAAACAAAATGAATATCTATGAATGAGAAAGTCTAGCACGAAATTAAATGTGATTCGAAAATCATTTTTTTTTTTTTTTTAAAATCGATATAAATGCAAATTTTACGAAAAACGATAAATTAAAATTCAGGAATCAAAAATCTTACTAAACCCTTTTTAGCATGAAATACCCCCCAGTTTTATAACAAAAAATGACTTTCTAGGGATAATTGATAAAATTTCAGGAGAAAATCCATAAAGCATATTGAGGGATATAAAAACACCGACCGATCCTAACTATACTTAATCCTCAGGAGAAAATGTTAGACAAAGTTTAGCAAACATATGGAGAGGTAATCATTTTAAGAAAATTTAAATAAAACATATGTATAACAAATAATCGTTTATATCTTGACTGTAGTCAGATATATGGGATGTACCACATGTCGCCAGAATATAAAGTAGCCTATTACATAAGAGTTAGCCGGGAGGAACAAGCAAAAGGATACAGTCCTGATGGTCAAAAATCTACCCTGGACAACTGGTTAAAGGAAACCGGATGGCGGTGGGTAAAAACCTATCAAGATGAAGAAAGTGGAAAAAACACAGAACGAGAACGATTTCAAGAGATGTTAACAGATGCAAAGAATGGATTATTCCTCGGTATCTGCATGTTCGATAATGACCGTTTCTCTCGATCTACGAAAGATCTACTCGTTATAATGGATGATCTTCTTACCTGTGGGGTTAAACTACATATCTATAATCTGCGACACATTGATATCTACAGTGAACAAGGTCGTTTTATTCTTACAAATTTTGCTGCATTCAGCGAGTTTTTTAGGGGGCAACTCGCATCAAAAATCCGGGTTGGAGTAAAACAAAAAATGAAAAATGAATGGTTTGGGCAGGCACCATATGGATATTCAATTATCTCTGATATCATCGGAAACAGGAAAAAAAATACTCGTCTTATTGAAAATCCTGAAGAACAAAGTATATTAACTCTAATGAAGCAGTTAAAAACTGAGGAAAAAAGTTATAGTGAAATTGCTAATTATTTAAATGAGAACAGAGTGCCAACTCGATTGAAACGTGATGGAAATAAATGCAGTTGGTATGCCGGAACGGTTCGTAATATTTTATTGCGGGAGGAATATAGACATTATGAAAAAACAGAAAAAAACATTTCCCAATTCGATAAAACAAAAGGTGATCAATCGAGCGCACAACCGCTGTGAGCGTTGCGGTATTGATTTTGATGATGATTTCAAAGGTGAATTTCATCATATTCTATCTCAGGTGCATGGAGGAGAGATAACTGAGGAAAATTGTTCCTTGTTATGTAGTAATTGTCATCGTATCGCCCCAGATATAAAACGAAAAGAGGATCTTGTAATTTACCATCAATATTTCCTTCGATTTGCATCATTTAAAGAAGCTGCACTGCACTATCAGGTGGATACTCGTATGGAACTGTATCTCAAAATTGCACTTGACATTGCAAAAGAGTACAACATTAAAGAATAAATCCTCCCGGTTTATTATGAACAATGCGAGACTTTATCAAGCAATAATTAAGAAATCACGCTAGTTATTTACAAGCATGATTTAATGTTATGTTTTAGCATGAATAAATGACTCATGTTGACATTTTAAAATTAAATTAAAATGTAAGGTTAACAAATTAAGCTATTATAGCAACATATATAATACTGTTAATATTGAAACTAAAATAGATGTTTTGACATTTATCAAAAATATTGAATAATATAGAAATCAAAAATTTTTATTCCTTCCATCACAGATACAAAAAAATCCAAGCAAAATTCTTTTCAAATCACAGTACTTAAATCATTATTTCAATAAAGTAAAACTTATTCGGATTTTTAGATGATTAATTTTTAACACAATATCTAAATACAAGACTTTCAATATAAATTACGATATCTATGAAAATAAAAAGTAAAATACTATTTTTATCAGTGCTTCTGGTAGGCAGTCTCATGATGACACCTGCCTTTGCAAGCACCATACAGGCAGAATCTCAAACCAGAATGTTGAGTACAAACCTTGATACCATCACGTTGGAATTCATTGATTGCACTGGTTTTGTCCCTGTCAAAAAACAAATTACTCTTCCTACATCGGAATGGAAACTGATTTCAGAAGAGCTTCAGAACGTTGCTCGATCAGAAACATCAATGAAAGGAACATTCGCTGCCCAGGTCTCTGTTATGAAGAAACATGGTCTTGTTTCAGCAGATACAAACATCGATACTCTTCTCCTGAGATTTAACAAAAAAACCTCTCATACGATCGTTCAATCATTGCTTGAACGAAAGTCGCACAGTTTACCTATTAATAATTCAATTTTTAGCGCTTTGAGTGCGATTTCATTTTCGCTGGAAAATGAGAATGGTTCGACCTTGGTGTTCGGATTGAATTCCTTCATCAATATCATTGGTTTTAACATAGCAAGTATCCATAAGGGATATGCTCCAGATGGGATTCAAACAAATGGATTAATCTCTGATTCAGTTCCACCTGGGGAATATGCTGGTTTTATATTTGGTTTCTTTGGGTATTGGTATGGGGAGAAGATCTCAACAGGGGTCTATACGAATCTAACCTGTGCGGGTCTTGCGATTATCACCACCTGGGTTGAAATCCCGTAGACGGTTCCTAAAAAGAGTACTGATGGACTACGATGTGTCTAGCATTGTAGTCCGAGTGCTTTCTTTTGTGGCGTAATACAATTCGATGAAATGATCTGGGTTATAGGAGAGTTTCGCTTGTCGTAACCCAGGGATGCCTAAGTCTTCCTCCCGGTCGATGAATGGGACTATATCGCGGACTTTTTTTGCTGTTTCCATGTTGATTGCCTTGTAGATTCCATCATGATCAGGGGATCCTTTCTCGAAATGGACAACAATAGTCTCTGGGTTCATTTTCTCGTATACTGCTATTGCTTGTATCACGTCATCGATGCGTAAAGCTAGTCCTTTGAAATTGAAATCATAGAAATGCTCCATGGAGTACATGATGGCTTTGCGTTCGTTTTCGAGAAGTTCATCGGAGCTACAGTCTTTCCAGAGGCACCATCGTTTCAGGAATTCGTTGACCTCCTCCATGTTATCCTCTGTGATGTCCTCGGTCGTATAGGCATAGTTTTTTTTGAATTTGTTAAGCCGGTTGCGGATCTTTCCGTATTTTGTTCCAGGGAGCTCTGCGAGATCAGATGTTTTGTAAACATAATCGAAGAAATCCCTGTCCTCTTCTATTTTCAGGGTGGGAAATTGTTGTGTAAGAATGTCTTTTTCTGTTTTTTTTATGAAGCCGAAGATGCAGTCTTCTTTTACTGCGAGTTTGATGATTTCGGTGTAGAGGTCTTTGGTTATCTTCCCTGAGGGGGGATGCAGGACGCTTCCATTGTTGTCTTTGCTAAGGATGATGATGGCGTTGTTGATGGTTGCATATCTGTATTCTACGTAGTGTGCCCAGCTGATCATCGTGGTGAAGAGTTCCCCGCTGTGTTGTGGTGGATAGTGGTGATAATGGGTGTCGAAGAGTGGTTTGTCCTCGAGGTGTATGTTTTTAAAGTCATCAAGGGAAATCATGAGTTACTCCTCCTTTGTGTATCGCATAGGGATATGGTGTTCCATTCGGGTAAAACCTAGGGTGGTGTAGAACGGGTCGCTGCCTGGTTCTGCGATGAGGCCGATCCAGTGAATGCCTTTGGAGTGGCAGGTTTTTATGAGTTTTTGGAGGATTTGTTTTCCGATGCCTTTTCCTCGGTATGATGGGAGGACTATGAGGTCCTGGATGTAGGCATCGGAGACGCCATCGGAAATGGCTCGTCCCATTCCGATTGTTTTTTTGGTTGTGTTGTCTATGGCGATAACGAAGGCTAAGCTGCCTTTGATGAGGGTGGGGATTCCTGTGCTTGTATAGGTGTCTTTCCACCAGCCTCCTTCTTTATAAAGGTGGACGATGTCGTCGACTGGCCAGGAGGTGACGAGTCGTATTTCTATTTGTTCTTTTTCCATGGAAAATCAGGGTAACGTCCCATGATGTTAGCAGGAGCTGTGTTCGATGGCGCTGTAAGGGCATGCGTTGACGCATGCGCAGCATTCAATGCATTCTGAAATTTTTTTAGCGACTGCTTTTCCGTCTACAAGTTCGAAGATTTCAACGGGACAGGCGGTGACGCATTCACCAGATCCTTTGCATTTGTCGTAGTCAACGGTGATGGTGATGGTTCCTTCTTTAAATTCTTTTTTCATAGAAGATTTACCTCCTTTTATGTTAGAATCTGTATTATGTACTATTATTTGAGATTTCTTGTTTTTTTTATCTCACTAGGCTTGTTATTATTTATCAATGGTCTTTTATAAAAAATTAGTTTGATTAAACCAAAAGGCTAATCAGCGTGTTTTTTATATCGTTTTTAAGCGAGGAATTGTCGGTGCTTCAGCGAGCTAGTGAGGTTGCGTCTTATCTTTTGGATTCGAAGGATGTCCATATTGTGACTCATATTGATGCGGATGGGATTACCGCGGGAGCGATTGCTTCGGAGACGTTACGGCGGTTGAAGAAGCGGTATTCGATTGAGTGTGTGAAGCAGCTAGATGAGGTGACGCTTCAGAGGTTGATTCGGGAGGATCATGAGCTGGTATGGTTCACGGATCTGGGGAGTGGGATTACGACACAGTATCCTGAGTTGCGGAAGATTATCACGGATCATCATGAGTGTCCTTTGGAGTCTGATGTTCCGTTTCATTTGAATCCTCATTTGTTTGGTCGGGATGGGTCGTTTGAGTTGAGTGGGGCTGGCGCAACCTATCTTGTTTCACGAGCGGTAAGTGAGAAGAATCGTGATTTATCGAGTCTTGCGATTGTTGGTGCGATTGGGGATCTTCAGGATAGGAGGTTTTGTGAGCTTCGTGGTCTGAATGCTGAGATTGTGAAGGATGGAGTGGAGGCCGGGGTGCTTCAGACCGTGCGGGATATCCGGTATTTCGGGAAGGAGACGCGGCCGTTGACCAAGCTTCTACAGTATGCGTCTGATCCGTTGATTCCTGGGGTAAGTGGTCGGGAGGATGCCTCTGTTGCGTTTCTGCAGGAGTTGCAGATTGAGTTAAAGCAGAAGGATTCATGGCGATCTTGGGTGGATTTACGCAAGGAGGAGAAGCGGAGGGTTATCTCGGCGATTGTTCAGATGTTGCTTTCGAAGGGGTTTGGGTATCAGGTTGCTTCACGGGTGCTTGGGGAGACGTATCTGTTATGTCGGGAGGAGGAGGGCACGGAGTTGCATGATGCAAAAGAATTTGCGACGTTGTTGAATTCTACGGCTCGGTATGGTCAGTATGAGGTGGGTTTGCAGGTGTGTCTGGGTGATCGGGGGAAATGGTTGAAAGAAGCCTTGAATCTCCTGAGTGGTCATCGTCATAACCTCGTGGAGGGTCTGCAGTTTGCTCGGGAGGAGAAGATTCAGAAGCGGACGTATGTGCAGTATTTCCATGCGGGGGACGGGATTCGTGATACGATTATTGGTATCGTGACAAATATGATGTTGAATACGGAGGAGGTCGATAAGGGGTTACCGTTGATCGGGTTTGCCCATACGGAGAATGGCGAGGTGAAGGTTTCAGCCCGGGCGACGCAACACCTGGTGGACCGGGGGTTGGATCTTGCGACTGCTCTGACTAGGGCAGCGCAGGAGATCCATGGGGTCGGTGGTGGTCATAATATCGCTGCTGGGGCGACGATTCCGAAAGGAAAAGAAGAAGAGTTTCTGCAGTGTGTGGAACGGGAGATAAAGCTTCAGCTTGTCTCTTGAGATGTTTTGTAGACTTTTTCGACGGTGACTTCAAAGAGTAATGTTTCTCCTGCGAGTGGTTCAAGGCTGTACCCTGCTTTTTGGATGTCCTCTCCATAGAAATAGGAGATGTACATGCCAGGGATGTCATTGTAGACTCGTGGGAGGGTGTAGGTCCTGTTAAAGGTGAGTTCCTTGGTGACGTCCAGGTAGCTTGGTTCAGGGCTTTGATCGTTGGTGATGGTGACGTTAATGGTGTTGCCAATGATGCTGTTCACATGAACCGTGATGTTGACCGTACCGGTGTATCCAGGGGTCTCGAAGGTGTAATTTTGTCCTATGACCGGGGAACAGGTGACGGTGATCGTGTCATTATCCCAGGTCGCAGTTGTCGCGTTTGGGAAAATAAGCATTTGTTTGTCTCCATCGCGGACATCTTTGATGGTGTCTGAGAGATTGGTGCTTTTTGTTGGGTTGGTTTTCACGGTGACCTCTGTGTCGGTGATGTTAATGACGGTAGTCGCGTTTTCCCAGATATAGTAGGGTGGTGGATAGATGACCATTTCTGATTCATTGGTGCTTTGCAGATTCTTGATGATGAGTTGCGGCATGGTGAAGACGCCTAGTTCTTCGATTTGGATCCACTTCACAGTAAGGTTTTCGGTGGTATAGTTGACGACCTCGACGGTCTGGTTCATCCCGAAAGCAAGGTATTGCGTGGTGAAGATGGCTCCGTTACCGAACTTGTTCACTCCGTATGCATCTTGTGGTGGGATGGGGCCGATGGTTTTTGTTTGTCCTTCTTGCATGCCGATGATTCCTTGCATGAATCCTTTAATCATGCTGGAGGTGTACCCTGATTTTGGGGAGGTTGCGTTTTTGTCAAGACTGACGAATATCTTTAACGCGGTGGCATTTGTTTTATTTATATAGTCTATGTAAGATGAGTCAAAAACCGTGTTGTTTGAGGCGAAACGGCCGATGTAGTTGACATCTGCACAGTCACCCTCAGCAATGGTGAGTTTCTCTTTGAAGAGGTTTTCGAAAATATCGGTGTTGACTGCGGTGACGAAGACCGATAAAGCTGCGATGACGATGATTACTAGCGCGATAAGAGCGATTTTTTCCTTTTGCATGTGCGTGCTGAATGAAATTGATATATATTAATCTAAGCCTGTTGTTTCCATATGTAACCGAGACAAGTTTTTATCAATTTTGCTCCGAGAACTGCGGTCTGTCCATGGTCGTAGGGTGGACAGACTTCGACGAGGTCAAATCCAATGAGTTGTGGAGAAAAGGCTTTAATTATTTCGATGACTTGTGCCGGGGTAAGTCCACAGGGTTCAGGGGTGCTGGTTCCTGGTGCATAGGCGGGGTCAACGACATCGATGTCTATGGTGAGGTAGATTTTTTTTCCCTTCAGGTGTGTTTTTGTTTGTTGAATGGTTTTTTGGATACCTGCATCGTCGATTGTGTATGCTTCACGGAAAAAAAGCCCGAGATCTTGTGCTTGTTCGTATTCTTCTTTTTCTGCTGATCTGAGGCCAAGCACCGCGATGTTTTTTATTGGGAGATGGTCTGCGATACGGCGGAGGACACACGCGTGGTTGTAGACGTCGTTTTTGTATTCCTGCCGGAAGTCCATGTGGGCGTCTAGGGAAAGGACAGCGATGTCTGAGGGAAAAGCAGAGACGATCCCGGGGGTGATAGAGTGGTCTCCTCCGATAGCAATTGGGGTTTTTTGTTTTTGTAGGAGTGTGGCAGTGAAGTTTTTCCCGGTGTTAAAGAGTTCTTTCGAGGTGAGTTTTTGAACATCAAGGTCTCCATAATCATGGACAGGGATGTCCTCATAGTTGATCTTGGTGTGAAGGTCGAAGCGTTCGAAGTTCCAGCTAGCCTGGCGGATTTCTTCTGGTGCTTTGTCTGCCCCGTGCCGGAAGGAGGATGTTTTTTCATAGGGGATGCCAAAGAGAATGAAGGATGCTGTTTGAAAGCTTGTTTCTGCGTCTGCAAAATAATTTGGGAATTGCATGGGAATCGAAGCCTACAGGTTTTCTTTTTTAAAATAGTTAGACTCTTGTGATCTTTCGTTTGCCCATCGCCTGGAGGTAGAGGATTTCTTTGCCTGGTTCGAGTTGACCTTTGAGGTCTTCAGGGATAGGCATTTCAAAGGTTTCATAGGTCTCCATGTCCATAAGCTGGACGACCTCAGAACCCATCAATGCAAGGATCTGGGCGCTTCGTTTATCTATGATGGGGACACCGACTTTGTGTTTCACGGGATGAACGACACTGCGTTTCTGCTCATCGAAGATACCGACAGCGTCAATCCGTGCCTTTGCCTCACCATGCTTCCCTGGTTTTGAGGTAGAAATACTCATGATTTTGCATGGTTCTTCATCGATTAATACATATCGACCTACTTTTAATTCTCGTACTTCAGCCATTTCTTTCATGCGGTTTCACCTTTTGGGAGTTTATAGACGATATCATGCTCCCGGACCTTGTCTTTGACTTTAATACCGATTGCATCTCCTGTTTTTGCGACCTCGACAGGAACCCGGTTGATTTCCATCCGGTCAATGTATTGAGTAAAGTCTGTGTGAGCGCCAACAAAATGAACGGTATCACCAATTTTGAGTTCACCATCGGTGATTTTTATTGCGGCAACGCTGATATGTGAGAAGAAATGTTCAACAATTCCTATTTTTTCTTCCACCATGGTTGGTTCACATCCCCGTAATACGGGTAGGGGTACTTAAGTTTGTCACTCTTCTCCTGGTTAGGCGACGAGTTCGTAGATGGCTTTTTTCCCGTGTTTTATGCAGATGAAGGCCTCCCAGTTGTCGTCCCAGAGCATCTCGTTTTTACATTCCGGGCAGGCAAGGCTTTCGATGACGGTGCGTTGGCTTTTCACCTTTGTTTTTACGACTTCAGCTGGCATTTTTTTCCCGGGGTCTAATGAGTTAATGACATAGACGATGCCCTCAAGCGGTAAGTAAGGAGTACTGTCACTTTTCATCCGTTTTTTCCGGTAGGCTTTCATTTGGATCTTATATTTTTCCATCATTGTTTGTCTTCGGCCCATAGGTTCACCACAATGTTTGAATAAAAGGAATAACATGTTTGTTTATTAAGCTCTTTCTCTATTGCGGGGGTTGTATGGGTCTTGAGACATATGGGTTAGATCCTCAGATTCAGGAGATTCTTCGGAGTCAGGGGATTACTGATTTCTATCCTCCCCAGGCGGAGGCGTTGCCTTTTGCGTTGCGAGGGGAGCATCTGGTGTTGTCTATTCCGACAGCTGCAGGAAAAAGCCTGGTGGCGTATCTGGCAATTGTGCAGCGGTTGAAGCAGGAGGGGGGAAAAGCGTTCTATATCGTGCCGTTGCGAGCACTTGCACGGGAGAAATATGATGATCTAAAAGCCTTTGAGCCGTTGGGGTTGAGGATTGGTCTTTCGACAGGGGATCTTGATGAATCTGATGTGCGTCTCTCTAAGTATGATGTGATTGTGTGTACCTCTGAGAAGGCGGATTCGTTGCTTCGGCATGGGTTACATTGGATTGACAAGATTCGGGTCCTGGTGATTGATGAGGTGCATTTGATCCATGATCCTGGGAGAGGACCGACGCTTGAGGTGATTATCGCTCAGATCAAAGCCCTCAACCCTGCGACCCAGTTAATTGCGTTATCTGCGACGATTAAGAATGCGGTGGAGCTTGCGGATTGGTTCGGAGGAAAACTTGTCCAATCCGACTGGCGGCCTGTGGTCTTAAAAGAAGGCGTGTTTTTTCAAAATACGATTAAATACAATGATGGCTCAAAAAAAACGATAGCGGGGGATTCAAAGAAAGCCTTGGAGCTGCTGGTTCAAGAGTCGTTGCAGGATGGTGGACAGACCCTTATTTTTGTAAATAACAGGAAATCCACGGTTTCATTAGCGAACCGGTTGTCTAGTGTTGTTGCTGAGTTATTGACGGATGCGGAGAGAAAACAGCTGAAAAAACTTGCAGGATCCATGAAACAGGAGCAGGCGGAAATCATTGGTATCGAACAATCACTCATGACCAGTGTGGAAAGCGGAGTAGCGTTTCATCATGCTGGTCTGGAGAGCAGTCAGCGTCGTCTCGTGGAACAAGGTTTTAAAGATCGGCAGATTAAATGCATAGTCGCAACACCTACCCTGGCAGCAGGCGTGAACATCCCTGCCCGGCGGGTGATTATCAGAGACCTCTGGCGATATGATGAGAATTTCGGGATGGCGCCTATCCCTATCCTTGAGTATAAGCAGCAGGCGGGTCGTGCGGGTCGACCACGCTATGACTCGGTTGGTGAGGCGATTACAATTGCGAAAGATAGCAATCAGCGGGATCAGATTTTCTACAATTATATATTAGCAGACACCGAGCCGATCTATTCAAAGCTGGGGAGTCAGTCAGCATTGCGGATGCATCTTCTCGCCGCTGTTGCAACACAGTTTGTCCATAATGCTTTGGAGATGTACCGGTTCATTGAAAGCACGTTTTATGCGTATCAGACCGATGAATATACGATAAAAAAAGAGGTTGATACAGCGGTGGAGTTCCTCCTTGAGAATCAATTGATTGAACAGATTGATGATCAGTATATGTCTACCTTGTTTGGGAGTCGGACTTCCTCGTTGTATATCGACCCGCTCTCAGCTATCCAATTGAAGATGGCGCTGGAGCGGTCCAACGAAAAAGGAATCACCTCGGTTTCGTTACTCCATGCAGTCTGCTCCACACCTGATCTACGGTCATTGTATCTCCGAGGGAGTGATTCGTGGGTGGAGGAGAAAGCAGACTGCGTCAAACCATCGCTGCTTCTGGATGTCCCAAGTGAAACAAGTGATGAATATGAATGGTTCCTGAGTGACCTGAAAACAGCGTTTCTCCTGGAGGATTGGATCAATGAGACCCCCTATGATGCACTTGTTCAGAAATATAACATCTGGCCAGGGGATGTCCATACCATTGTGGAGATGGCGGAATGGC
>JALOTN010000014.1 GCA_025457885.1 Thermoplasmatota archaeon
GAGGGCGATGATCTGTTTTATTTCTTCGATTGGGGTGATGGGACAACAAGTGGATGGTTTGGTCCCTATCATTCTGGTGCGACCACCGCAAGTGCTCATTCCTGGAATAAAACCGGAGATGTTCTGGTCAAGGTGAAAGCCAAGGACGTCTGGGGATCTGAAAGTGATTGGGGGACAATTGAAATTCGTATCCCTACGGTTTTTAGTGGCCTTACACTCCGATTTTTCAACTGGATATTTACCCATTTTCCGTATGCGTTTCCAATCCTGCGGTTCCTCTTATATGAAATGAGGACAGCACTCTAGGGGTGGGGATAACGATGATGAATAATATCCGGGGAAAAATGATTGTTTGGGGACTCATCCTTTTGTTCATTGGAAACAGTTGTTCCCTTGTATCAACGATGATTATACCAGCTCCCTTAAAAGAATCACAACAGTGCATTGTTGAGAGAACAGCATCTCTTGATCAACCTCGATTGGTTCAGGAAAAAAAAAGTATCTTACAAGATCGACAGAGAGACATTGCTTATTGGTATGGCTGTGATTGTTTTATGAATTGGTGGATTTCCTCCGAAGGATATCTCGCACCAAGTATTTTACCCAATTTTCCTTCAGGCTCCGATATCGATTCTGAGGGCAACTGGTACGCGGTGGATTATACTGGCGGTATCTATCAAATATATTATGATGGATATCAGGTGTTCGTTGCACCAAGCATTCCATTACATAGTCTTACCTATGACCCCTGGACAGAGCTATGGTATGGATGTGACTCTACGAATTTATACATTGTGGATATCACAACTGGGGAAACAAGCGTTATCGGCCCATTAAATGTTCCAAACATAATCATAGGTATCTCATGCAATCTTGCAGGCGAGATGTACGGTTATGATATTCTCTGGACAGGAGATAGCACGTTATATTCGATTAATGTAGATACCGGAGAATGCACGGCTATTGGAAGTATGGGGTACGGGTTTGTCTATGCACAGGATTGTTGTTTTGACAGAGATAACGATAATTACCATCTTTATATCTCAGCGTATTTCAATGATGGATCACCCTCCGGTATGGTGCTTTGTGATGTCACCACCGGTGGATGCACACTCGTCTGGACGTTCCCTGGAGGTATGGAAGTCGACGCTCTTACATTCCCCTATGGAGTATCAAATTGGATGTTGCCTCCACGGGCGAATTTCAGCTGGACACCACCAACTCCCTCGCCGGGAGAAACAATTCTTTTTAATGCTTCGACAAGTGTTGATGACGATGGATATATCACTCACTATGAATGGGACTGGAACAATGATAGCGTCTATGAGGAATCCTCTCCGCTTCCAACTATAACACACCTCTGGACATCACCAGGAGAATATCCAATCACCTTACAAGTCACCGACGACACAGCATTAACAGCAACAAAATCTCACATCGTCCAGGTCATAAGTAAACCGCCATCCCCGCCAGTCATTCATGGCCCAGACTATGGATACGTCGGCCTCGCCTATACATTTACCACAGATCCGATAACAGACCCTGATGGGGATGCATTCTATTGTCTCTGGGATTGGGGGGATGGAACGAACACGGATTGGCTTGGCCCATATCAATCCGGTTCGAGTATCTCAGCCTCACACGTCTGGATGCATGCTGGAGTATACGAGATAAAAGCGAAAGTAAAAATCAATGGGGCTGAAAGCAATTGGTCTGAACCACTTCACATAACCATTGTTGAGTACCATCCACCAGTAAAACCAATCATTGAAGGGCCAGTCATCGGAACAGTTGGTGTCTTGTATAATTTCACGATTAGCATAACAGACCCCGAGGCAGAGCAATTCTACTTCCAAATCTCATGGGGTGATGGAATTACAACTGAATGGCTCGGTCCCTACGACTCTGGGGAAGAAGCTTTGGTTTCCCATGCTTGGGGTACAGCTGGGATTTACTCGATTCTAGTCAAAGCGAAAAATCCTTATGGTGAGGAGAGCGTTTCAGATCCCTTCATCATCAAGATTGTTGAATTAAAGAAAGCTCTTCTCTTTGGGGTAGTTGACACTCAGAGCGAAACAGATGACCTTCGGATTATTGAGACGAATTTTTTGATTTTTATTCCATCAGAATCCATAGTGTACCATGGAGTACCTGTCGTGATTGCGAAGAAGTATCTCTTTGGATTTATAGGTTCGTCGTTGTTTGGTGGTATTTTTGAAACCGCAGTCCTACTAAAATAACAGAATCGGCTGGAAGAATAAATATCCTTATTTAAGATAAAATTTAAATACATACTGAGTGTTGTTTTAGGATTGGGGATACTGATACTGATGAAGAGTAAATTTGAAAGACACCTGGTTTTTTGTCTTGTCGCTGTCGTGTTTTTTGCCTCAATGACCTCGTTTTCTATGAGTTTTAGAATAGAACAAAGGAACACGAATGTACCATTAAGGACGATTACCTTTGTTGAGAAATCCACTGGGCTGCAGCCTCCAACAATGGAAGGAGGAAACACAGAGTTGGAATTGGCAGATATTAATAATGATGGCAATCCAGATCTCATCAGTGTCGGTGATCATGGCAATCCGTATGTGAATACCGATGAGCATGGAATCATGGTGTGGTTGAACTCTGGTCAGGGAAGCTGGTCTGTGGTTCAGGTCGGAGAATTTGGGTACGGGGGGATCGAGGCAGGGGATCTCGATTTGGATGGGAATCTTGATGTCGTCTGGGGGATCCATCATGATTACAGCGGTGTTCAAGGTTTTGGTGATACGTTAATCGGGGCTGCCTTAGGAGATGGTACGGGAGCGAATTGGATTCCATGGGCGACGGGTTTAGGGACTGGTGGGGAGGACTGGGGGATGTTTGAAACAGCTCTTGCTGATTTTGATTGTAATGGTCGTCTTGATCTTGTCTCTCAATCATTTGGGTACGGTCAAGGGTATCATGTGTATGAAAATCATGGGAACGGGACATGGACGCAGCGATGGGTCATCAGTGATAATAACAATAATAATGATTTGGAGATCGGTGATTTCAACTCAGATGGGATCCCTGATTTTGCTGGGAACCGTGATGGCACTCATGTCTACTTCGGAGAGGGTAATTTTAATTTTACTTTGATGCAAAATGGTCTTCCCTCAGGACTCTGGAATGGCCTTGATTGTGGGGATATGAATAATGATGGATGGGATGATATTGTTCTAGGATACAGCTCCACAGGAATTAGATGTTACATCTATGATGGAGACAGCAGTGAGTGGGATACTGTTTCTACGGGTTTGCCAACAACGGGGACGTACTATCCGCAGTTCGGTGATGTGGATGGTGATGGGAATCTGGATGTCGTCGGGTATGTTGGTCCGATGGGGTATGTCTATCTGGGTGATGGAAATGGAAATTGGGTCCTTGATGGGACGTTTACCATGACGTCTCCTGGAGATATCTCTGAGTTTCTTGTTGATGGTGATTTTGATCATGATGGTCGTGAGGATGTCACAGTGATTGCTACATCGGGCTCCTGGCCAAGTGACCATAATGTCATGAAAGCGTTCTCACCCTGGGTTGAGCCAAGTGATCTAACGGTGCTGGTGCAATCGCCACATGGCGGAGAGACATTCAGAAGCGGTTCCATTCGGATAATCCATTGGCTTTCTGCCGTCCCTGTTTCACAAGGGCAATCCAGTGTTGATATCCTGCTTTCCCGCAATGGTGTATCCGGGCCATGGGAGCCTCTGGCGACCGATATCCCTAACAATGGCCACTATCAATGGTTAATTGGTGCAGGTGGGTCTGAATCCTGTCGCATCAAGGTAGTGGTGACGACATCCCAGGATTCAACCGTTGCCATTTCTGATTCTGATTTCGCCATCCTGGGGTTTGATGTGGATGCCCATGGCCCCTATTTTGGTAATCCTGGACAGGTGATTCAATTCACTGGTTCTGCAGATAATGGGAATCCCCCTTATGAGTTCCTCTGGGATTTCGGTGATGGGATAACCTCGACTCAACAAAATCCCACACATAGCTATGCAAGTGAGGGAAACTATACAGTGATTTTGTCGGTGACGGACTCGACGGGTATGACTGTAAGTGATATGACTTGGGCGTTGATTGGGGGATCAAATGTTCCTCCAGGTACACCGGATGTTCAAGGACCTGCGAAAGGAAAGCCTCTCTCGAATTACAAAATTATGTTTGTTTCGACTGATCCTGATTTGGATATGTTGTTTTATTTTGTTGACTGGGGTGATAATACTACAAGTGGTTGGTTGGGACCATTCAGCTCTGGTCTCCAAGCATCAGCTGTACATAATTGGAGCGAAAAAGGGACGTACTCGGTGAAGGTCAAGGCAAAGGATGTTCATGGTGCGGAGAGCGACTGGGGAATGCTTTCGATCAAGATACCGTTTTCCTCTGATTTGCCTGTGTTCCGGTTCCTCACATTGTTCTTTGAGCGTTTTCCGAATGCGTTTCCGTTGTTGCGATATGTCTGTGGATTGATTTAAACATCATTTTTTCCTTTATTGGTTCAATAACACAAAAATAGAATATATATAAATATATATCTTTTTTATGGGAAGATTACTTTTCTAACGTCACACCACGTTGATTCTGATAGGTCCCAGATCGTTCATGATACAGCGCTTTTGGTATCTGCTCGAGATATTCAAAAACAATCTGACAGAAACGATCTCCTATCGGAATCTCCACTTCCTTATCACTCGCGTTAAAACACCCGAACGTCAGCGTCCCATGAAACCCTGCATCCACCTTCCCAAAACTAGCCATTATCCCTTTCCTTGCGTAGCTAGAACGAATCCATAACTGCGATGTTATCTCAGAACCCATCTTGATGAATTCCTTTGTGCTTATCGCAAACCAGGTAAGAGGAGGAATCACCGCGACACCCTCCTTGATATGTTGATCGGTGGTTCGGAGATAGACTTCATCAATAGAGAGATCATATCCATTTGGGGTCAGATGCTTCTGGATGAACGGCTCAATCCCCAGTTTATCACTTTCAAGAGCCTGCTCGATGTCGATATCAGAGAGAACAGCCATAAAATCACTTCAACATTTTATGAAATGGTAATTTTTTTGATGATGACGTCCGAAGCGGGTTTATCATTTCGACCGGTTTTTACCTGGGAGATCGCATCGACAATCTCCAAGCCCTCCACGACCATCCCGAACACAGGATGTGCACTGGAATATGGTTTCTTATCAAAGTCAAGGTATATGTTGTCCACGATATTGATGAACCATTGACTCCCCCCTGTGTTTGGTCCACAGTTTGCCATCGCAATCGTCCCACGCACGTTACTGAGGTCTTTATGGAACTCATCCTTGATAGTGTACCCAGGACCACCAGTACCGGTTCCCTTAGGACACCCACCCTGGATCATGAACTGCGGGATGACTCGATGGAAGATCAAACCATTGTAGAAACCTTGATTGACGAGTTTAACAAAATTCCCGGTGGTCAATGGTGCTTTATCTTCATAGAGTTCAATGATGAATCTGCCTTTTGTTGTCTCAAAAATCGCTTTTCTGTTTGCCATGATAACACATCTCCGGTTAAGAACTGAGGATGATGATATTGTTGATGATGATATCGGTATCTGGTTTTCCTGTTCCATCACCACCATCCGCATGTGGTTGGGCTGCAATGGTCTGGACAACGCCCATTCCTTCGATGACGACCCCGAAGGCAGCATAGTTCCCATCAAGGAAACTTTGGGCTCCGTCACAGATGAAAAACTCATTCGATCCACCGACTTTTGCTCCGGTGCTTGCCATAGAGATTGCACCATCGACATGTTTTACATCACTGGTTTCAAAGGGGATGTTCCCGTATGGACTTGTTTTTCGTGTGCCATTCGGGTAATATCCTCCAGTTTGAATCATGAAATTATCTCCGATTCGATGGAAGATTAGCCCATTGTAAAAACCATCGTTGACGAGGGTGACGAAATTCTCGACGGTCTCTGGCATCTTATCCTGATACAGCTCTACTTTGAAGGTGCCAAAGCTTGTATCGAAAAGCGCGATTGGATTTCCTTCAGGTTCGTTGTTGTTCGATGGTGAAAGCAGATTCTGAGAGACCACGACAGCGACAACAGCAACGATGATAACAATAAGGATCAATCCCAGATAGATCCATTTACGTGATGCTTTCGATGAATGCTGAGGTGGATTATCTACTCGCTTTCTTGGTTGATCGATTGGACTCATCTTTTCATTCCCCACAAATATGTAACTACTATCTGGGATGCTGCATCCTTTTTTAAAAGTTATTGAAAAAATAAATCCCTCTATTTTCTTTATTGGATGGTGAAGGCATCCCCCTCAGATTGAATCCTGTTGAATGCGGTGTCGGTTGCGACGATCCAGAATCCGATGGATTGGCCTGAAGAAAACTGACCAAGTTCAACACCAAAGAGCGGAGCATTGGATTGATTGATGAGGGGGTCTTCCTCGTGACGGCTTTGAATCGGAGACTGACCATATCGATACAGCTGATGGGAGGTGGTGGTGTTTCCGTCATAACAATACAGCACAATGCTTTGGATGCTGAATGGTCCGGTTGAACTTACGTTTGCATAAAGAATGACATTACTGGTATTCGTCGGATTCTTTGGAGTATAAAAAATGGTGTGAATTTGGGGTCCCCAGCTATGGCCGCTTTCATTTAGAACGATAGAACGTGCCTGAAGGCAGGTGAGTTGTTGCGAATCAAATGCGTTCACAGTGATGGTGTAATCTCCAAGAGGAAGTCCGGTGACATCCCAAGAGAGCGACCACGTGGTTGTGCCAGAAGCTACTCTGGTTTCATTGTTGAGGGTAACTTCCACCCGGTCTATGCCGACGTTATCCAAACTATGACCGGTAATGTTTAGGAGGTCTCCCTCAAGTATCGCTCCATCCACAGGGGCATCAATAGTGAGGGTGGGAGGAGTTCCGTCGATCAGAAGGATGGTACATTCATCAGAGGAGACTGAGGTTGCAGTGATCGTATGACCACCAAGGATGGCTCCCGAGGTGTTCCATGCGTACGACCATTCTCCATCTATCACTGGGCAATCAACCGTGGTTGGTTCATGGTCAAAGGAAAGAGTAATCATATCATTAGTCGCAACCCCAGAGATACACACAGTATCACCAACAGTGGAGATGGGTTGTTCAAAAACCGATGTGTCAGGGCCTACAATCTGCACGATGTCCTGGACGGTCTGAACAGAAGCAGTGACTGAAAAATCGATACTCGCATGGGTGTTTCGATTGTAATTACGGAAAATAATATACCAGTCTTTCTCCTGGGTTGAGACGGACTGAGTCATCTCATTCCCGTTCCAATAACTATAACACACGAATGATTTACCTCCCATGTAACGCTGGAGGTTTTCTTCATCAACAATGAAACCATCAATGGAGGTAAACGGTTCGTATCTACCGATTCCTTCGTTGGTAAAATGTTTCTGCAATTGGTATCCATCGGTGGCTATCGAGAGAGTAAATTGGCAGTCACCAACGGGGGCATCCGCACGGGTTATCAACTGGGGTTTCTGGGAAATATCCAGAAGGGTAATGGTATAAGATTTATCCAATCCGCTGTTCAGAGTCCGTAGGGTGTTATGTCGTGCGAGCTGCCAGGGTTTCTTCAAATTCCCTTCCTGAATCAAGAACGTATAATTGAGGTTCTTTCCTAGTTCAAAGCTACATTGTCCCCTCGAATCAGTATAATTCCAGATGGCAATGGTAAATCCCGTGATGCTATCAGGTATCTGATCAATCCGTCCTTCAATCTTGTCAAACAGGAGAGCAAGGAGTTTTCCTTTCAGGATCTCGGGAAGTTTATCCCAGAGGCTCTGGAGTTTTTCACTGAATAGGTTTTTATAAAACGTGATATCCTTCGGGCCTTTCACCAGGACGATGACTCGTGCTCCATCGACCGGCTGTAAGAAGAGGTCTTGTACTTTGAAATCAATGGTGATACGATCTTCTTCATGGATGTATCGTTCTGTGTCCTGGATGATTGTTCCATCACCTCGCCATTGGTAAATAGCGGACATATCCTTCCCCCACCCATAGGCGTATATATCTGGTTCATCCACAGCACCTCCCGTATCACTCCACCAGTTGTCGTTTTCATGCCAGCCTCGTTCATAAAACTCCCTCCACACATGATCCTCACCAACGTTACTTGCTGCAATGGAGGGAACAAGCATGGCTCGCAGCCCAGCTACCGCAATTTTTTGCAGCTCCCCGCACCAGCCGTTATGCTCATGGGCGATGATAGACGCTTGCCCAGGCCTGTCGCCTATCGCTTGGTTTGGGACGGTTTTCCCAATCCAATAACTCACTGCCTCGATCGCAGTTGGATGCTCATTGATACACACACTCCATAGTCGTTGTCCTGGTTGATAATACGATTGGCAATCCCAGAGGTACTGAATGGCTGAGAGTTTCTCTTTGAGTAATGGATAACCGATGTCATTGTGGTTGGTCAGATAATTCCGCCACAGAGGTCCATACACCGCGTCGATTTCCTCATTGGTGATCTTCGGATGGACCACATACCAGTAATAAATTTCTGGGGGGAGTATGACAGAGGTTTCTGTTCCGTTTTCAAGGACACGGTAGCGGAGGGTAGAAGAATAATTCCCCATTCCATCATTATCATCTACAATTTCTGCATAGGATATCCATTGGTCGATGGTATACAATGACTCGACATTTTCTTTAAGGAGCCCTGCCGGGGGGACTCTTCCGATGGGACAGCAGGCGATGGAGAATGCGATTTCATCTGTGTATTGTGTACTCGCATTTAGAAGAACAACGGCATAGCTATCTTGCTCGTCCAGATTCTGAAATTGACTGGTGAGTCGTGGTTGGATCCATCGGGGTGATTTTGCGATGGCAGCAATCACAGTCTCGGATAAACCTGTAGCTAACGGTTCGAGTTCTTGTGGAAGTAACGTGAGATTGTGAGAATCAAATCTGATGATATAATCAGAGTTTGGGGGAAGTTCGATGTGTCGTGTGACTTTTGACACCAATAATGCCTCAGAAGTTGGTGAGGAGTAAGAGGTGGTAACTGCACCAAGAACTCCTGGGAAAAGAAGAAGGAAACATGTTGCATGTGCAAAGAGTGTTTTTATGATGGTGCTAACTTTTATCGGAATATAATCAACCTCCTTATAGAAAATAAATACGTTTTTCCTATATAAATAAACTTCGAACTCGGTAAATAGGAAAAAAGAAGACATGTTTTTTTACGGGAGCTGTATCTTCTTTCTATCGGGGAGCTTTTTATTTTCAATAAGGGTGATGAATGCTCCAACTATACTAGGGGCTATCCAGAACACCGTGAACCAGAATAGAGTGAAGCTCACACTGTTTTCCGGTGAGATGTTATACATCGACAGTAGAGCGACTAATGTGGCATCTCTGGTCCCCACGCCATGGACAGAGATGGGGATTGTCGCAACAGTCGCTGAGATCGCGACCATGAAAAACAAGGTAAGGTACGGGACCGTGATGCCAAAGAGCTGCGCAATCAAATATAACTCGGTGAAGAAGACCACGTAACTGAGAAAGGATATGAGGAAGGGCAGCCAGAGGTCTCGAAATCGCGGGAGGTCTTCATAGAAGGTTTCAATGGGATCATCCATGAAGCGCTGGGCGGTTTGGAAGATTTGTGTTTTAAGGAGGCGTTCAAAGAGTTGTTTTGATTTTTTTTGTCGGATGAAGAAGATAAAAATCGTGGTTGCGGCGATAAGAAAAACAATACTAATGGCGAGGAGGTACGGGTAGCGTCCGAGCAGAAAGATCCCACCAATGGAGCTGATGATAAATAAGGCGATGAGGTCAATGGAGTTCAGGGTCACGATGTTCGAGATGCATTTCGGCAGTGGTGTTTTGCTTTCTTCTCGCAGGTACAGAGCACGAAGATAGTTCCCAAGACCACCAGGGGTAATAAACCCGTAAAAGTATCCTATGAAATAGTTTTTGAGGGAGTACCAGTAGCTGACATGGATGTTCTGTTTCCGTTGGAGTATTTGCCATTCAAGATTAATGACCAGGATATAGGGAAGGAGACTGAGAAATGCAAGGATGATATAGAAGGGGTTGATGGTGGAAAAAACTGAGAAAATCTTTCCAACATCGAATCTCCAGAGGACGTAGATGAGAAGGATGATTCCGGCAATGGGCAGGAGTTTTTTCCAGTTCATAGACGTGCGGATGAGGGTATAAGTTCGTTGGTATATGTAGACTTTGCTTAGGAGAACAACACGACCATATCAAAAAGGAAAAGGAAATGATACAAGGATGACTGTGTGTGTTTCTAGGCATTTGCGGTGAGATTCGAAGGGTCAAGCGGGAGCGGGGGCTGCAGGTTCTTCAATCGTCGTAAGGCCAAAAGCTTGTCACGTGGACCTAGTCTTGCTTCTTCAATTGCATCTGCGAGTGTTTGAATGGACTGTGCATAGGTGGGGAGATCCACAGGTTGAGGGACTCCGTCTTTTCCCCCATGGGCAAAGGTGTACCTGATCGGGTCCTCCCAGGAGGGGTGCTCCCCATAAATCAGATCAGAGATTAACGCTAAGGCTCGGATCGTCCGTGAACCGATTCCTGGTTGCGATAACAGGTCCTCATAACAGGTGGGATGAACATCATAAATCTCCTTCATCTTTCGCCAGTTAATCGACCGCGGCATGTCCAGGGTACGATAAGAACAACCCTTGTTGATGGGAGATATCCATTCATCCAATGTCCTCTGATGGTGATGGCGAGTGAGATTCGCCCAATCACGTTGGAGATGCACGGGATGGTCATTGACCAAGTCAACCGAGATTTTTTGTGTCGCACTACTTTGTTTTGCGGTCATGTTCAACACTGACTGCTGACGACTGTCACCGATAATGGTCGAATGAGGTTCACAAATGAAGCTTTGTACCTCATCGGAGAGCCAATGGTACCGGCGAGCATATCCTGTCTCATCGTTCATACCCTGCTGAATCACTGCCCATTTCTTCCGTTCAGAAAGAACAAACACATGATGATACAGGATATGGCCATCCTGGATCGCACAGTTATCAACCTTTGCTGCCATACGACTACAGTACTGCAATCGATCGATCAGCGATGACGAAAGATTATATTGTTCGCAAGATGCTTTTATTTCAGCAAGGGTGTTTCGTGATGCGTTTCCTTTTCCGCCACAGAGGACAACTCCAAGGTTTAATGGATTGAGTGCTTCTTTCAAAGCTCCGCAGGTAACAGTAGTCGTACCAGATGAATGCCAATCATATCCCAGCACACAGGAAAACGCCTGAAACCAGAAGGGATCAGAGAGACGTCGTAAGAACTCATCAGACCCATACTCATCGATAAGAATCTCAGAGACACCTTTGGAAAGAGCGACCATGCGCTGGAATAACCATCGTGGTGCTTTTCCGCCATGTAATGGTAAGTTTGCGACACCTGTTTTTCCCATATACCGTTTTTCCTTATGGTCTTGATTGTTTTTATTCTTAGAGGAGAGGTCAGTGAAACTATCGACAAAACACGATATCATAAACGAAAAGATATAAATAGAATCCTGTTTCATAGACCAGTCCCACAAGGGG
The DNA here is from genome assembly GCA_025457885.1 of Thermoplasmatota archaeon. Lineage (GTDB taxonomy): Archaea > Thermoplasmatota > E2 > DHVEG-1 > DHVEG-1 > SM1-50. Next base: position 11,640 of record JALOTN010000014.1, read on the forward strand.
AGTCTATCGACAAAAATCATATCAGAACGAGGAAATACCTATGACAACACGAGATTTCACTACTTATATGAAACAATTAAATGAGCAGCTTAGAAATTATTTTCCATCAAAAGACGTCTGGACACCAGCAGACGACGCCATCTACAAAACAGATGATCTCTTCCGCGTTCCCCTAAAAGAAGCCCATGAGATGCAGCTGAAATCCATAAAACACACCTTCACCTACCAATATAACAATAATAAGATATATCAAAACTTCTGTAAAGAGAGAAATTTCTCCCCTTCGGATATTAACACCAACGATGATTTGGAGAAAATCCCGCTTATTCCTGCCACCTTTTACAAAGATTATCCATCTGGACGGGATTTTGCTACCTGGCTGGGAAACATTTTCACAGGACAACTTCCTAAGATCATGATCCCTCAGAAACACCCGACATATGATGAAGTCATCAACGCCTTTAACAAAGCTGGAATGGCGGTTGCTTATAGCAGTGGAACTAGCGGTCGGCATACATTCATCCCCCGGGATCAACGTACCTATTATACCTCTGAGTACGCTGCAGCAAAATCAGTCATTACTATGGTCTATCCCTTATGGGAGCCCAGTCTGTACGGATATTTATTGATGCCGAACCCAAAGAAAACGAACGTGTACGCTGGAAAAGTCTGCACCATTTATTTTGATGCGATTCAGGATGTGAAAGTCGCAATAGACCGAGAGATTACCACGGAACTCATCCAAATGACCATGACCAATCAGAAGGGCATTAAAAGCTCTATCGTCAAATTGGCTACAAAACGACAGTCAATAAAAATGATCGATGAAATCATCCGCTGGCTGGAATACCAAGAGAAAACGAAGAATAAAATCGCAATTGTCGGCGCTCCGTTCATACTCTCATTTGTGATGAAAAAACTAGAAAAAGAAGGCCGTGCTTTTAATTTCGGAGAACGAGGTGGCGTCGCTACAGGTGGCGGATGGAAAGCCTATGAAGGCGTCCGTGTCCCGGTCGTTGATTTCCGTAAACAAGTCGAAAAAATCCTGGGTATCCCAGAGAAATTCTGTGTCGATCTCTACGGCATGGTTGAGGGAAATGGCTGGCTAACGCATTGCCCAGAGGGCCACTACCTTCATGAACCCTATAATTACTTCAAAGGAGTAGTCCTTGATGCAGAAAATAAACCAATGGGATATGGTGAATGGGGACGCTATGCATTCCTGGATGCAGCCGCGTTCAGTTATCCTGGATTCCTCATGTCCGGGGACCAGGTTCGAAGGCTGGAGCATTGCCCGGTCTGTGACCGTCCTGGTCCGGTCCTAGAACCAGAGATTAAACGAGCCGCGGGTGCAGAAGTCCGCGGATGTGCTGAGGAAGTCAGACGGATGCTTTCTGCGGACCTTAGCCAGGACTCGTAACCTCATGTTCACCCCCTGGGAAATCAAACAAAAAGAAATGGTCCCACCCCTTCATATGCTTCAGATGAACATTGGGGGTGTTTTTTTACTTCTGAAAATGCTCTTATTCAATCTCGGTACCTTTAAGATGCTGAAAAATCAGAAAAAAAACGTGTATAATAGACCGACACCCACGTATTCAATACCAGCATACACCCCGGAAATGAAACACTGTGTTTCAGAGGATAAATACCTCAGGCCCACCTTGTTCTGTGATTGTCGAGCCCCAGAGGTCATCGCGTTAGCTCATCAGCTGGGGGCGTATCAAAAAACAGACCGAGACTATGCGGAGGCTGTCTTTGAGTTTGCAAAAAGAAAAATCATTCTTGAGCAACATCCAATCGATGATGTGAAAAGCATTTTACATCGGGGGACGGGGACGTGTTTGCATAAAATTACTGTCTTTATCGCTTTATGCAGAGCCGGGGGGTTACCAGCGCGTTACAAGTTTTTCGCTCTTACGTTATTAGATGAATGGGCGGCACCTGCTCTTGATCATGCCCCGCTGTTGAAACAATGGTCTGATGCAATGGGATATTTCCTGCTTCATGGCGCAGGAGAGGTGTATCTTGATGGGAAATGGATTACTGCAGACGTTGGAGCAGAACCAGCACGTCAGGCGTCCTCCTGGATGCCGATCACGAAACTGGGGGAAGACGGGGCGGGACTCTGGTTATTCCCGATTCCTGGTTCTACTATTATCCGGGAATCCATCCCTCTCGGGTTGGGGATCCCCTCAAGAATCCTTATGAACCATCTGGTGCCAAACTCTGTGGCAGGATTGAATATTGGGATTTTAGAGCAAATCGAAAAAGGAAAAAAAATCATCGCAGACGCTGGTGGAGAAGTTGCCTATGACAGTGAGGCACGAAAGAAACACAAGAAAGAAATGATGAAAAATGAGTTGTTAAAAGAACATGCAAACATCATCTTTGAGGCAGAGTAAATGGAGAAAAAACCTCGTAACTATTTGAGGTATCTCAAGTATTTTGGTCCAGGGGCGGTCGTTGCCTGTATGACCATTGGTGCTGGTGATATCGTCCTTGCACCACGCATTGGTGCGTGGGCGGTTCCTTTGTATTCCGCCTTATGGGTCATCACCTTTGCGATGATCACCAAAGGACTCACCGCGTATCTCGCCACACGATATTCGTTATTATCCGGGGAGCATATTATGACCTTGTTCTCCCGGGTTCGACCCTATGGATGGATCAACATCTTTTCGCTTGTCACCGGATTCCTCCTCCTCCCCTTCCTGATTGCGACGTTTTTAACGATTCTTGGGAATGTATTTACCTTGTTCACCGGAACAGGGGATTTCATCATCTGGGGAGTCAGCCTTGGTCTGTTCATCGCTCTTTTTGGAGCACTTAGCTCCTATAAAATCATTGAACGGATCCAACTTGTTTTTGTGATTTTTCTCTGCTTTGGAGCCATTGTTGCAGTGGCGGTCGTCAATCCGGATTGGTTCGCGATACTCAAAGGGTTATTTACCCCACAAGTCCCCACGATAGCAACCTGGGTTACTTCAGAGGACATCATCGCATTCCCCGTCATGTTCCAGCTTGCCGCTATCTATGGAACCATGCATGGCACCTACGCAGACATCACCGCCTACATCTCTTGGTGGATTTTACGTGTCCAGGAAAAAAAAGTCGCATTAAAATCGGAGATCATGACAGGTGTAAAACTCGACCTGTTCATCTCATTCACAATTGTTGCGATTTTTATGGTCGCGTTTCTTGCTGCTGGTGTCGTGATTCTCGGGCAACGACAGATAGTACCAAACGGTGTCGATCTTATATCAGCCCAGCAGAGCATCTATACTCAAATCAGCCCCATTGTCGGGAATGTTATCTACCCCATTGCAATGGTTGGGGTGATCGCAGGCTCGATTTATGCAGGGATGGATGCTGTACCCCGCATGATTAAAGCATGGCTAGATCCTCTCAGCAAACGGGTCCAAAAAATTTCCTTCAAACGATTCCAATTATACATCGTCCTTTACCTTCTGTTCACCAGCGTACCTCTGATGTTTTTCGAAAAACCCATCATTCTTATGACCATTTATTTACTCCTCACCGGCGTGTTTGGGATGTGGCTGCTTGGATGGGGCGCCCTGTGGGCAAACCAGAAAAAACTCCCCAAGGAACAACGACTTGGAAAAACAAAGATGACACTCTTTGTGATCAGTAACATCGCCATCACCGTGTTCGTCCTTTCGATATTTATCCTGTGAGCAGACTCTGCTCATTTAAGGTTTTATACCAGGAAACGGAATCTGTGATGGTTTCCAGAACCCTGTAGCGAGGGACGTATTTCAATTCCTGTGCCGCTTTGGAACTATCAATCCGACGGGACGTGCCCATCACCCGCACCTTATGACGAGTGAAGGGCGGATTCTTTCTTCTAGCAAGCATCCAGAATCCTTCCACCAGACTGGCAAGGACATATGCTTGGAGATACGACCGGCACTTCTCAGGTGCTGAAAGCCTAAGCTGCTCCGCGAAAGATCTCATCAACAACCGCGGCGTACTATCAAAGCTTTTCACATTATACGGCTGATTATCAGAGATAGAAGATTCACCAGCAAGTCGAAGACATCGGGCAACATCACGACCATCAGAAAGTGAAATCTGCTGATTCCCATCACCGATGTAAAACAACCGTTTTCGTTGCAACGCATGAATAAGAAACAAGGTGATGAGATGATCACGCGGTCCGAGAACAACCGGGGAACGGACTGCAGACACGGCGATATCATGATTCATTCCATACCCCCAGAGCAGTGCTTCTGCAGCTAGTTTCGACTCACCATAGTTTAACGTCGGATGTTTCGGAAAACTCTCTTGGAGGGGCTGTCGTGTTTTTGGAAAACCATACACGGCAGCAGAACTCATAAAAACAAACCGCGGTACTTTGTTTACGACACACGCATCAAGGAGGTTTCTAGTCCCATCGACATTCACCTCAAAAAAGGTCTTTCTTGGGCCCCAATCCCGCGGGAGCGCCGCAATATGGTATACGACATCTACGTATTGACAAGCCCGCACCAGGGATTCCCGATCGGTCAGATCCCCCATAACAGGAGATATCGGTTTTCCCTCAAGAAACCGAGGATTACTCGATGTCCTTTGTAACACTCGTACGGTATATCCCTGGCTCGACAACTCATCCACCAGATGACTTCCAATAAACCCAGTTCCACCAGTGACCAAAGCCAGCATGCAACCACGAAACAGTTCTTGGCTAAAAAAGCCCTTTGGAAAAGAATATATGGTACCTTCCTTTTTCGTACCGACTAATATGACCAGTTTTCGCGAGATGAAAGACAAGGAATACATCCCCCATGGGACCTACCTGAAACTGCTGATTGGCGGTGCTCTTTCTTTAAGTAAAGTGTTAATGTCCAATCCTAGTGATCTGAGAAAACTCCGCACAATCCAAGCCTCAGAGGAACGATACATCAGACCAAAACGTCCCTATGAACTCCTACCGTATAAGGAAGGAATGCGATGTGGCGCCACTACGGAGAAATACCTAAGACCCACCCTGTATTGTAACCCATGCGCTCCTGAGGTTGTTGCCCTTGCTCATCAGCTTGGAGCATTTCAAAAGACCGACTATGAATATGCAAAAGCAGCGTTTGAATTCGTCAAAGAAAAACTTGATTTAGAAATCTGTGGGATGGATTCTGTTGAGCAAACGATCCGCCGTGGGACAGGAACCTGTTTTCATTTAATCTCGGTCTACATCGCCTTGTGTCGCTGCGCGGGTATAAAAGCACGGTACAAGACATTTGCGATGAACATGATTCAACAATGGTATGATACCATGGTAACACCAGATCCTTTGGTTAAAAAATGGTACGATCAAATGGGATTCTTCATGATGGAAGGAGAAGGAGAGGCATTCATCGATGGAAAATGGATCCCAGCCCATGTCGGTCCTACTGCAGAACGACAAGCAGCAGCTAGTATCCCCATAACGCATTTTGGGGAAGGCTCTCTTGGCATCTGGTTCTTTGCTTTACCTGGGACTACCATGAATATGGAATCAATTCCCTATGGGTTAGGGTTAGGATCTAGACTATTACAAAAACTCGCTCCCGGGTCAATGGAACGCGTCAATATCAGCATTCAACGTCAGAATCAAATCGGAAAAAAAGTAATCGAAGATGCTGGCGGCAGAGAAGCCTATGACGCAATGGCACGAAAAAAACGTGCAGCACAATCACCAAAACTAGATTTATCTGACAAAAAAGGAATAGTTTTTGGAGAGTAGTACCATTGGATAAAACAATGCAACCAAAACCAGCTAGTTTTATTAAACCAAGATCGAGACGATATATCATCTACCTTGTTCTGGTCATGGGGATTGTCGCAATCATGGATCAATATCTCTCCATGGTCCCCATCACCTACATGAACTCCATTCTCGATGAATATGGTGTCACCGCCTCGCAGTTCGAATGGTGGGAGGCACTCTATTTGATTCCCACGTTTTTCATATTTGCTCTCAACGGGCTCGTTGACATTATTGGAAGGAAATTTTCCATCCTTGTGTTGATTCTCATCATGGGATTTTCCTCTCTTGGAATCGTGTTGTTCACCCCGACGTTCCATTTCTTCATGATCTTTTACTCTATTGTTACCTTTACGACTGTGTCGAACATGTGGGCAATCCCCATCAGCGAAGAATCTCCTGCCACGAAACGAGCGAAACTCAGCTCGCTGGTATATGTCATTGGCTTGTTCCCACTCTCAGCGATCATCCCGTTATATGTCATTCCTAGCCTTGGATGGAAATGGATGTATGGTATCATGTTTTTCTTTATGATACCCGTACTCGTCCTCTGGGTATTCATGAAGGAAACCGGGAGATACGAAGAAATAAAAGAGGAGCGGAAATCAGGGAAGTTGAAAAAACATTTCTTTGGACTTGGGTCGATTAATCGATCGGACATCAAATACATCATTTTTTCGGCATTCATCTGGATGTGCTGGTTGATCAACTCGCTGCTGATCATCCGATGGATGGGGTATTATTTCATGGAGATCCACGGGTACGCTCGAAGCGAATGGCTTATGGTGTTCCTCGCATCAGGCGTGATGATGATCATTGGTGGAATCAGCAGTGGAGTTGTGATGGATAGGATTGGTCGAAAAATTGGCTTTATCATTGGAGCGGCAGGTTTTACGTTTTCCTTGTTTTTAATGGCATTTGGACCGGTGGCATTCCTTCCTATCTCCGGAGCACTCACAGGGTTCTTCATCGCATTCTCCTACGCCTGGGTGATCGTATATATCCCAGAGATTTTCCCAACAGAACGCAGAGGTGCCTGCCTTGGGTGGACCACGACTGTCGCCCGTATATCCTATATCGTCGGACCAGTGATTGCCGCAGTGATGTTGGAGACGAATCCTACTATGGAATGGTTCTGGGTTGTCGGTGCTCTTCTGATGATTCTCGCTATCATCGTTGTTCTCCTGTTCCACCCGTTTGAGACGAAGGTAAAAGAACTCGAGGAAATCGAAGTTAGCCGATAAGAGCAATCATCGCGATTTGCTTCTCTATGGATTTTTTCTTTCAACCCTTGGAGGAAAGCAGGTAAGGGTTGTACAACAAGTCCTTTATAACGCGACCGACAAAAGTACATGGTGAGGAAGCGTTATGAAAACAGTTCTAAGGAGAAAAGACAACAGCAGCATTTTCTGTCCACCCATGAAAAAAAAGTTCCACGCATCATCTTCTTTAAAACTCAAGGCAACTGAATTGATGATTGCCTGTTTTTGTATTGGAACCGGTCTGTTCGTCATCATTAATTTCTAAGGATCATCAGGTCGATTCCTCCTGTTCAAATCTCGATTTTTTTACCTCTTTTTTCGAAATCCATATAAAACAGAAGTCCCTAATAGTTTTATAAGGACAGACAGTAAAGGATTGAACACTCATGATCAGTGTTAGAGTCTACCAACAAGGTGATGATGTGATCATCGGCGCCTGCGATGAGCATTTGCTTGGGAAGAAATTCCGGAAAGGTAAACTCCAGATTGATGTGGCGAAACGCTTCTATGAAGGGGAGCGTATTGATAAGAAAACCTTGGAGTCGTTTCTGCGTGATGCGACGATAGCGAATCTGGTGGGAGATGAAACCGTGACTTGTGCGGTGAAACTTGGGTTGGTCGACCCAAAGTGTATTTTGAAAATCAAAGGAATCCCACATGCTCAGATTGTTCACATGTTTTGAATGTTTATGATGAGTGGTTGTTTCTGAGGGTGTTGATTCGTTCTTTCATGTGGTGATAGTGTGTCCCCATCCAATAATATTTTTTGCAGGTGGGGCAGGTCCAGAACGTGTCGTGGCTTTGGTATATTTTTTCTGGGATTTTGTTTTTGAGTTCCTCTTTGGGAATCAAGTGGAGTGGGGTGTTGCAGAGGGTACAACGAGTGAGGAAGAGGGTCTCATCAGGAGGGATCTTTTGTAATATGAGTCGAAGTTGTTCTGCTAGGTCGGTCGTCTGGATTTCTAGGATAGGGATGAGTGATTTTTTTGCCTGCATGAGTAATGCATGGTCTCGTGAGAGAAGGAGTCGTTTTTCATTGCGAGCAACCTGAAGGATGTCCTTGTCGTTCATCATCTCGTTTGGATAAAAGGTATCATACCCAAAAATCCGTAGCCATGTTGCAAGAGAGCCAAGCATGTGATCGCACAGGAGGTTCATTGAAAGGGATATCGGAGTGGAGGATTTTGGTTTTTCTGATACGAGGTTTGCAGGGATCAGAGATATTTTCTGACATCAAGCTGGTCATAGTTGGGGTTTCCAGCGTTATCGTATGCAATCACGATGATACTGTGTTTCCGCATGAAGAGATATGGTTGGCTCCATTCCCAGCTATAGGGGGGTTGGGTGTCCGTGTATTGGGGGTTGACTGAATCATCGATGAGGAATTCGACACGTTCAATCCCTGAGCCTGCATCGGTAGCTTCTACATCGATGGTGATAGGACCATAGATCAGTGTTTTTTTCTTGATTACCCCTGAGAGGAGGTGAAGACCCCAGAGGTATACGCCGGTGCTGGGGCTTTGGATCTGCACCACCGGTGGGGTGGTATCTACCTCAGAGTAGGGTTCCATGAGGGGATATCGATCGGTGTTTATCCCATCAAGAATCGCATAGGGGATATCTCCGATGCCGTCTCCATCCTCATCAAAACCGGTGTAGTCACTCCAGTAGTTCCCCCCGGAGGGGTATCCGTCATCCCAGATGTTTGCTGCATCATCGTATGCCTGATGGCGGTTTGCTTTGAAGTTGTTGTGATACAGGTAATTATTCGAAGAATCAATGATGCCTATCCCAGCGTAGAAGCTATTGGACAGGGTGTTTCGAAGGATGTAGTTTCCCAAACAACCTGGTTTCAAGGTAATGCCATTCCATCCACTGTCGGAGATTTTATTATCAAGTATCTGGGTGTTCTGAGTATTTTGTTTTAGGATGATTCCTTGGAAGTTTGCATAAATTGTGTTTTGTTGAATGACACAATGATTCCTATTGACGATAATCCCTGCATTAGTTTCTCCAGTCCCGCTCTGTTTGATCATGAATCCAGTGATAGTGACATTATCGGCACAAATGGTGACGACATCACCAGAAAATCTCCCATCGATAATCGCGGAGTCATCAAAAACGCTGACGAGGGTGATCGATTTGGTGATGAGGAGATGCTCCCAAAAGACTCCTTTGCTTATTACAAGCTCATGGCCATTCAGGGTGTCGGGGTCATCGATTCCAGCTTGAATCGATAGGAAATTCTCATGTGTGTCGGTGTTGCGGATAGTACCATAGGGGTGGAGAAGGGGATAGCGGTCTGCTGAGCCATTTCCCGTAGGATAGGGGGTGTCACCAATCCCGTCTTCATCGGCATCGGTTGGTTCGTAATCATCCCAGTAGTTTCCACCAGTGGGATACCCTGCATCCCAGTTATTCCCTGTAGGGGCATCGAACGCCTGATAAAAATTTTCAAGGATATTGTTGTGATAAATCGTATTGTTTGTTCCTTCAAGGATGCAGATTCCATAGTAATTATTATCCTCTATGATGTTGTTCACAATCGTATTGTAAGGGGTATGGATCAAGATTCCTGCATTGTTTGGATTACTCCCGCAATGGGTGATGGTAAAACCAGAGATTGTTACTCCTTCTGCGATGATCTTTATAACGGTTCCGAAATCATCCCCGGTGATTTCCGTGCTACCTGGTGCTTCAGCGACGAGTTCAAGGGAGACAGATATGACGATGTTTTCTACATACTGCCCGTTGAAGACCAAGACGGTATCTCCACCGACTGCGTGATCGATTCCATCCTGGATGAATTGGTAGGGGTTCTCTATACTGCCGTCCCAGGGTCCATCGATGTTACTGTCATCCACATAGATAGTGGATCCTCCCTTGGAAGTCTGGTATCCATTTTTTTGAAGATCGCCTAAAAGGGTTGCTGACCCAGGGATGATAAACAAACTTGCTATGATGAGCACGAACATGGTTCGATAGATAGGGTTGTTCTGATGTTTTTCTTCCATATTTTTTCCTCCGTCTTGTAATGAATTCGTAAGATATTTTTTATCTCTTATTATGTTATATTAATAGAATATTTAAATATTTGCTGGGGCTTTATCAGGAGAGAATTTTCAAAGGTTGACGAATCGTCCGTTCTTATAAATCAGCTCATTATCTGCATAAACTTCTCCATTTTTCCGCATATCACAAACCATATCCCAATGCAGACTCGAGATATTTTTACTGCGGGTCTCCGGAAAGCCACTACCCACTGCAAGATGGATCGTCCCACCGATTTTCTCATCGAACAGGGTGTTTTTCGTAAATCGTTTCACCCCGTAATTCGTCCCGAATGCGAACTCACCTAACCTTCTTGCCCCAGGGTCAGTATCAAGCATTGCATTGAGAAATTCTTTTCCTTTTGACGCCTCGGCTTTCACCACAACCCCTTTTTTAAACCAGAGTTGTATGTCATTGACCTCCCGACCATTATAGGAATCGGGGAAGGAATAGCTGATGTGTCCTTCAGTCGCATTCTCGACTGGCCCAGTGAATACTTCACCGTCGGGGAAGTTTTCCTTTCCGGAGCAGTTAATCCAGATTCTGTCAGTAACCGACATAGACAAATCAGTGTCTTTTGCATACACATGAATGGTTTTTCTTGTGGCAAGCATCCTACGGATCTTCTCCTGTTCCTTGTGGACGGTCTGCCAGTATTTGATTGGGTTTTTTGCATTGACGTGGGCTGCGTCGAAAACAAATTTTTCATAGTCTGTGAGGGACATCTCTGCATCCTGAGCTTGGGCTTGGGTTGGGTACTGGGTGACGCACCAGCGGAGCTCTTTTTGTGCTGCTCGTTTGTTGAATATTTCATGTAGTTCATGATGGGCACTATTGCTGATCGCTTGTTTTTTCGGATCGATGTTGGTCATGTTTCTAGTATTCTCAGGGCTTAGGATGGCCAGGCTTGCATCAATTTGCTGGATTTCGAATTTGCTGAGTGGTGAGACGTATTTGAGTTGTTGGGTTGTCGCATGTTGATAGTAACTCTCTGCGAGTCCATCGATGCCGATGTGGGTGAAGGGATGGGCACCAATCTTGACCGCTTGACGGTAGACCTCCTGTATCAATGGTGCTGCTAGATAACTACCGGAGATACGGAAGAGATCGTTTTTCTGTAGGTTTAATGAATATGTAGTTAAAATCGTGGCAAGGTTCTCTAATCGTTTGTCTATCATAGGGTTTTCCCAGATTGAGAAACATATGAGCTCATAAAAGGGTTTCCTGGGAGTCTTATATTTTCTCCCAGTCTTTGAGCACGGATTCCCAGTGGTATTTCTTAATTGTCTCGATTTCCTCGATTTTTCTGATAATCCGCTCATAGCCCTTCAGGAGGGTTCGGGTGGAGACTTTGACTATGAAATCGTATTTCCCGGAGGTGACGGAGACGTGGGAGACGCCCCGGATGTCCCAGAGTTTCAGCATGGTCTCTTTTATTGGTGTACCGGGTTTGACAGTGATGAAGATGTATGATTTCACGACCGTGAGTGCGAAGGAGATGATACCCATGACGATCAAGACTAGTCCGATGACTTTGATGATGAGCATGACGGGGTCGGTGGAAAATTCAGTGATGACTCCCAGTTGGATCAGCAGGATTGAGAAGGGGATGGCAAAGATAATCGTTGAGGCACGGATTGCGTTGTTGACGCTGGCTTTCCCCAGTCCGAGTGAACGGATGTAGAGAACGTAGGAGAAGAATGTTGTTCCCATGGTCAGTACCAGGAGAAGGAAATAATAGGGGTCAAGAGAGGTGACAAAACCAGTGATGAGATGATTTCCGCTTGTGAAGATGTCGTAGATGAGAAGGAGCAGGGCGGTAAAGAGGCAGGAAAAAAAGACGTTCCAGAATCGGATGTTGATGGAATCATTGGGTCGGTTGTGGATCTTCATGATTTTTAATTTTCTTTGGTAGATGGAAAAAATCGCCCAGGTGGGGTTGACAACGAGGAAGACGATGATGATTGGGAAGAGTTGGAATTCCCCGGTCAGACTGATGGAGGCAAGGATTGCTCCGAAGGTGACGATGACGGAGGATTGTACCTCCACAAGAGTGGGGACGTCCTTTTCAGTGATGGATTCCATAAGCAGGAGGTAAAGGATGACGATTTGGGAAAAGGAGAGGATCACACTGGGGTCTTGGACGGTGGAGATAATCGCACAGTATCCGACGGTGTTGATGGCGTTGACTAAACCGGCGATGAGATGATATTTCATCTCATTTTTTTGTACAATGCGGATTTGTTTGAAGGAGGGGTCCAGGATTTTTGCACCCAGACTTTCTCCTTTGATTTTTATAGAAAGGATTAGGGTGATAAGAAGGGTAATGATTACGCCGACGAAGAATAGAGAAAATGCAAACGCCCAGGGGTCGGTTTTGAACACGGGAAGGCTACCAACAAAGCTGTCAATTCCGGTGACTGCTGCGGCAATAACTGATGACGTGATCGCCAGGAGATAGAAGAGATATTTTTTCCTAATGATCATGTTTTCGTCTCATTATTGTAGGCTGATTTCTTTTTCGATGATTTGGGTGGTGGTTTTAGTGACTCCTTCGATCATCTGGATTTGATCGGTGACGTTGAGGAGTTCTTCGAGGTTTTTTACTTGGGCTCTGATGACGATATCGTATTCTCCTGCGATGATGGAGATTTTTGCTACGTTGTCTAGTTGTCTCATTTCCTTTATTGCTTTATCAGTTTTTCCAGGTAGCATTGTGATGAGAATGTACGCACTTATCATAGTTCTTCACCCATCTTCCACGCGGAATATTACCCCTTGGTATAAAGTTTCCTGTATATGAGTATGTTGTGGAGAAGGATTGACTTGAGAGGAATATTTTCGTTAATGATTGTATTGTTTTCGCGAGAGGATTCTTTGGAAAAAAGTGATAAGAGATTTTTTCAAATATTTTTGGGAAATTATGATGAAAAATATCGATAGATATACTTATTAAGGAATAAAACTATGTCAAAGTTGAAAGCGGGAGTGAAAAAATGTCTAAAAGTAGTAAGGATCAGATGGGTTTAGATGAAAAAAAGGTCCTCTCCGAGCTTGTGAAAAATTCGAATAAGAACATCGAGACGATCGCGAAGTTGGTTGGTTTTTCGAAGCAGAAAACCTGGAGAATCATTAAGCGTTTGGAATCAAAGGAACTAATCTGGGGATATACTGCGATTTTCGATGAGGAGAAAATGGGTTTGAAGCATTTTATGGTCTTGATAAAACGTTCGATGAAACGACTTGATGAATCAACGATTAATAAAATTGTAAGTAGAAAACTTGAGGATGTTATTAAAGAGTTAGGGATTACGATTGAAAGTAGTTCGTATGTTCATGGTGACTTTGATTGGATTCTTACGTTTACCGCAAAGGATATTGTTCAGGCGAAGAAGTTTTCTGATGCATTGGTGATGTTTCATCCTGGAGTAATTGATAATATCTCAATTGTTGAGACATTGATTTATATTAAAAAACATTATATATTAAATCCCGAGAAGGCTCGGTTGAAGGAATTTTTATAGTTTTCATTTCTTTCTTGTTTTCGTTTGTGAAAATCGTGGAGTAACTGGTTTTTATGATAAGAGTGATTATTAATCAATATAACAATATGTATCATGTTAACAAGAAAAATGTATTATTTAATTGATATATTTTTTTTAATTATTCTTCTTTATGAGTTGATGTATCATATAAAGTCAATTCATTTGTAATAGAAACGTATTTAAACACATTTGATCATACAAAAAAATGGGAGAAAGGAAGCGAACCATCATTTCGTAAGTTTTGATACTGTACCGTAAAGAAAAATTACATTTAATGAATCATTTCTCCCAGAAAATAAACACAACACCGTAAAAACAAAAGGATTGAGAGGAGGAAAAAACCCTGAAAAAAAAGGGATGTCAGCAGGATGTTGTTTTCTTCATAGTAATCCCCTTTGTGTATGCTCATACCACTGCCATCCCTACTCTCACTACAAAGCAAGAAAAAAACTGAATCAAAGATATGGTAGAAAAAAAAGGTGAAGCACCAATGAATCAATCACTGGAAGATCACCACGAGAAAAAAAGAAAATGTATCGAATGTGGGAAAAACATGAATCTGTTCGAAGGATACAAACATCCAACCATGGGTATCCACTTCCTGATATGCAGGAACTGTTTTGAAAAAGTGGAAAACAGCGTTGAACGTTGGGGTCGATTCGTCCTCTGGAACTCTTTTAATCCAGACGCACCCGATCCAACCTTTATCGACAATTTCCCGTTTCCCAGAGACGAATTCACTCAGGAACCAAGAAAAATAAGACATCACAAACATTTCCACTTCATCATCTACTAATATCCTATTCTTTAATAATTCTGGAAAGAATTTGTATCCGTCCCTTTTGAGAAGAAGTTTTTTAAACAACCACAGGGTTCAAAGAAAGGATGCGACGTGTCTTTATTCTCGATGGATACATAGACGAACCAACATGCCTTGGTGTGCCCCCCTACATCAGTCCCTACCCTCGATATATCGCAGGGGCAGCCTGGGATTTCGACCCTCAGATCCAAATCATCTATGCCACCATCGACCAGATTCGAAACAAAACTTCCCTTCTAGATGTCGCGGATAAATCAGACATACTGGTGGTCATCGCAGGGATGGCGGTCCCCGGGAGGTACCTCTCGGGATACCCGGTCAGCCCCCATGAGTTGCTCAGGTACCTTTCATCAATTTCAAAACCAATAAAACTCCTCTGCGGCCCTGCAGCTCGGTACGGGTTTGGGATGTCTGGTGGAAGATCCGTCACAGAAACCCAGGTCGTACAACACATCTTTGACATCATCGCCACCGGCGATGCAGAACTCATCGTCTTTAACCTGCTCAAAAACAAACTGAACAAAGACGCTGTTGATCCGTCTCTTTGCAGATCCAACCCGCAGATGATACAACACTTTGCGGTGAAAGGCGCAAGAATAGTCACACAACATCCGTTCTTCCCACAGTACCTTATCACTGAAATAGAAACATACCGGGGGTGCTCCAGGAGTGTCACGGGAGGCTGCTCGTTTTGTAGCGAACCAATCAAAGGAGCTCCTAGCTTCCGAATGATTGATGAGATTTGCTCTGAGGTCGCTGCGTTGTACACCGCAGGAATCCGTCATCTACGACTTGGAAACCAACCCTGCATCTTTTCCTATATGGCACATGGGGCAGGAGAAGAAGAATTCCCACGTCCAAATCCAGAGGCACTCGAACACCTCTTCAAAGGAGTCCGTATGGCGGCACCAGATGCAAGAACACTGCATATCGACAATGCAAACCCGGGCATCATCGCACGCTACCCCGAGGAATGCAAAAAGATCGCAAAAAGCATCATCCGGTACCACACCCCCGGTGATGTAGCGGCATTCGGGGTGGAGAGCGTCGACCCGGTGGTGATACAAAAAAACAATCTGAAAGCCACCGCAGAAGAAGTCTATCAAGCCATCCGATTACTCAACGAGGTAGGCTCACAACGTGGAGCGAACGGTCTTCCCGAACTGCTCCCCGGCCTCAACTTCGTCTTCGGTCTTGACGGAGAGACAAAGAACACCTTCGCTCTTGACTATGCATTCTTAAAAAAAATCTATGACGATCAGCTCCTGCTCCGACGCATCAACCTGCGACAGGTCATCCCGCTCCCAGGGACACGAATGAGTCAGACCGGGGAGAAAAACATTCGGAAACACAAAGCGGTATTCCAACAGTTCAAACGAACCGTCCGTGAGACAATCGAACGACCCATGCTGCAACGTCTCCTCCCGAAAGGAACGCTCCTCAAAGGCGTCTACGCAGAGACCTATGAAGGAAAATTGACATTCGCCAGACAACTCGGAAGCTATCCACTCCTCGTAGGAATCCCTGGCATCCATCCACTTCATCAATTTTATAACGTGAAAATCGTGGAGTATGGGTATCGATCATTGACCGCCGTACCTTTCCCCCTTGACGTCAACACAGCACCAAGAGAGACCCTTGAAGCCTTACCGGGGGTTGGCAAGAAACGAGCGATACGGATATTAGCCAAACGACCTTTTACGACCTTCACTGGACTCATCAACGCACTGGATGATCCAACCGTGGCATCTACCATCAAAGAATATATTCAGGCAGATTAACACAACCAAAACAAAAGGAAGAAAAGAGGATACCTATGAAAAAAAACAATTTCAAACCACTGGAGAAACATCTCGGGTACATCTTCAAAGATAAACAGCTCCTGACGACCGCGTTGACTCACAAAACCTACGCATTCGAAGCACAGACACCTGTGGAGTACAACGACCGGTTGGAATTCCTCGGTGATAGCATCCTGAACCTCGTCATCACCGAGAAACTCTATAAAAGCAACAAATATTTTTCAGAAGGAGAACTCACCAGGAGACGCGCCCAAAACGTCAACAACAACGTCCTTGCGGACATCGCAGAGAAACTCAGCATCGGCTCCTACCTTCTGCTTGGGAAAGGAGAGCAGAAACAAGAAGGAGCAAAAAACCGGACCAACCTAGCAAACACCCTGGAGGCACTCATCGGGGCTCTCTACCTGGATTCCGACCTTGACACGGTCAAGAATTTCATCCTTAGCAAAATGTATCCAAAAGAATTCGAGTTTTAAAGGACATCACACCAGATTCTTTCCCTAAATTCTGTAATAATAAAATTGTGAATAATGCATGTACAACTCTGTCCAAACCTCAAAAAGTGATATGGAAACGAGCAACCGTATTTTCCCAGCGAATCATGATAACGCTTCACCTTTCCATCTCATTCAAACTACTCATATAATAAAAAAAAAATGGGAAAGAGAAAACGATTCTTTACCCAGCGAATGTACGAACGACAAACCCACCGAAAAACACCAATGAGAGTGTCGCTAAATAAAACAACGTCTGATCCCAATTCTCTGTTATGACGAGTTTCATCTTCCCCTTTCTCCTACATCACCTTGCAAAGTAACATTTTGTAGGAGCATTTATAGTTTTCGATTAAAAGTAACGACAACTGACGAATAAATGAAAAAAAATATAGGAATCTTCATCGGAAACTCCCGAACCGTCAAAACAAACACACGAAAAAGGACAATGAATAACAACTACCCTTCAATATGAAAAAACCGTAAAAAAAACTTCTCCTCACTATATTATATGTTGGCGAACTAGCTTTTCTCCATATAATTCCAGTTCTTATACGTGTTATTCCGCACCACAGAAGGGGAAACATTCTTCTCTTTGTCTTCCGAGGATAACACATCGACAATGATCCCTTCAATGTCCCGGATGATGATCTCACTTTCATCCTCGTTATAATCAGTGGTATAGATGTTACCATTCCGATAGATAACCCCAGATTCTGCGTTGAACACCGGTTTCTGCTCTATTTGAAGCTCCGTATCAAAATCCTTAATGTCTTCCAGTTGTTTGAACTGGTACGCATCCTCAGCCATCCCAATCATGGTCCGAAGGATTTGAATCTTCCGAGTGTCTTTCTCCGCATGAATCGCATCTTGCAACCCTGAAACGATCGCGGGGATCTCCTGAGGCTTTGTCTCACGGAGGATCTTTCCCCAAAACCAATTATACAACTTACTACCCCGGGCATTGATATGTTCTGGTGGTTTATCCGGATATAAAATAATTCTACCGTTCAGCGTCCGATGGGACTTCCTCCATTGTGTACGAAGTGAATCAAGTTCTTTTTTCCGGTTACTTTGCTGCCTCATTTCACCTAATTATTATGCGTTTTAGGATATAAACATTATGGAGGTTTGCCCCTAAGAAACTCCAAATTATGCGTGATAAAATCACATATACAGAACCAGCATGCTGCACCAAAAAGCAGAAATGATTGAAGAAAAAAACAGTGAAGCCACCCACCTTTCATCACATTTATTCTATAAAAGATAAAAATATTTATAGGTGAAATTGACTGCCCTAAACCAAGAGGAAGAACACCATGAACACCAAACTATTTTCCGTATTATTAATAGCAATACTACTAGGCACCTGCATGACGGCACTAGGGACATACCAACAGACCGATGAAAATATACGACCAGAGCTACAACAACCAACCGATATTACGAACAGTGACCTTGACTGCGGATGCGAAACCAACCAGACAATCGAAGTTCAGGGAACCTACCTTAAAACAGGTTTACTACCAGCAAAAGAAACACTCCCGGAGGGAGAAACCTTTACCGGACAGACGTATGCCTCATGGGATTGGCGAGATGCAACCTATAATGGTCAAACCGGTGATTGGACGACGCCAATCAGGAACCAGGCGAACTGCGGCAGCTGTTACGCATTCGCACCCTTAGGCTCGATCGAAGCGCTCATAAAAATAAAACAAAGTAACCCAGAGTACTCCGTTGACCTCTCCGAACAGTTCATTGTCTCCTGCGGGATGGAATGGATGGGAGATTATATCTTAGGTTGTGAGGGTGCGTACTCACCCGGACCTTACAATTTCATCACCACGTATGGAACACTGCCGGAATCCTGCTTTCCCTACACAAGCGGATCAGGATCAGTACCTCCGTGCTCTGAGAAATGCAGCAACTGGGAGAACCTCCTCATTCAGATTGATGATTGGCACACCGTAGCAGGTGATCTAACTTCAATAAAAAATGCTCTGGTGCAAAAAGGTCCATTGGTTGCGGGTATGATTGTCTATGATGATTTCTTTGGGTACAATGGCGGTGTATATGAACACCCGGGGAGCGACCCTGACCCCATGAACCATGCAGTCGTCATCGTCGGCTATGACGATGCCCAAGGGTGTTGGATTTGTAAGAACAGCTGGGGCACCGGCTGGGGGGACGAGGGATGGTTCAAAATCGTCTACGGGGACTGTAAAATCGGACAGGAAATCGTGTATTTTGATTACACGCCTCAGACGGGACCTCAAGTGACTGTCAAGATCCATCGAGTCCAGATGATAGGGGACATTGAAGGATGGCTCGAGTCCGAAGCGGACTGGTCATATCGAGTTCAGATATATACTGGGAGCCAATGGAGTGAACAGATCAACGATGACTACTCAAGCAACGAGGATGACCATACCGAGGACGTCTCCCATCGTTTCCATGTGCAGACACCGACGCCAGAGTTCACGATTAAAGTCTGGGACCGGGACACCATCACTGGTGATGACCTCGCAGACGTCAGTGGATACACTGGAGGAGGATCCGATGATAGCACCACCGATATCAGAGGCGCAATCTTCCATGGCCGATACGATCTTATCACCAACCAGATTACTCAGATAGACCTGGTCATCACTGAAGGAAGTTACCTCACAACCTCTGGTACCTACCAACCAGATGGTGGGGATAATAGTGACGAGGAGAACGATGCAAAAGTCTGGTTCCAGGTGTCAGACTCCTATGAACCACCAGAGCCAAATCTACAGGTCACTGGTTCTCTGAGTGGAAACGTCAAGAGCGGCACTAATCATTACGCTTTAGGTTCGTTCACCGTTGCCAACATCGGCAACGACCCTGAAGGATTCAGTGATTCATACCTGGATTGGGCAGTCGCAGAGACCCCCACCTGGGGGAGTAACTGGATTTTTGAGCCAAATGGGGGTCTTAACCTACCATCGGGAAACCAGGTAACAGTCCAGGTGTACGTCGATGTCCCAGATGAGCAAGGAACGTTTACCGGTTCGATAAAACTCTGGAACACAGAGGATCATACTGATTACGGACTTATCTCCATTGAGTTGGTAACCCCGGTTGAAAAATCCGTTTTGCGATGGAGCCTCCTCTGGGAGGAGTACCAAAAGAGTGTCTCAATGGATATCGTATCATTCTTGTTTGTTCATTCCTTAAGATAGATTTAAATAGAGATTTATATAATTAAGAACATACGGGGATACAATTTAATAGAGTAATAAATAAAAAATAGGGGATATAATATGAAGAAACTTACATCATTTGTAATAATTGGAATTCTACTCTTTGGTGGAGTAGGGGCGGCAACTGTATCAAAAACAACAACATCGATGGAAAAGACAGAAACACTCATTTTCTCAGATCCTGAATTATTCTCGAAAGAAAGTGCAACCTATATGAGCATCGATTATACAGAGAACTGGGTAAACACCCCAGGTGCACCGATGCTTCCAATATCAGTCAAAACGTTTACCTTTCCTTTTGGCACTATCATCAGAAAAGTGGAGGTGACCTTCACTGACCCACAGGAAGTCATGTTAGATCAACCAATCGTAACAACACCAACACCAATGACCTATGTCCAAGGAACACTCGTACAATATGACCAGGAAACAGAATTTGGTTTGATCTACCCAGAATCCCTCTATGATTACCATGTAGGTGCGGGAATCTTTGGCGATGATCATATGCTGTTCCTGACAGTCCGTTGCTTCCCTATCCAATACCGCTTCTCTGACAACACCTTACTCATTCACAAGACTGCATCTGTTTCAATCACCTATGATCTTCCTCAGTCCAAACCTGCGACTGCAGAAGAATATCAACTTGTGATCATTGCTCCAAAGGATTTCTCCAGTGCATTGCAGTCGCTGGTGGATCATAAGATCAGCAAGGGGATCACCACAAAACTAGTCACCCGAAACGAAATCTGCGACAGTGTCTATTTCCCTGCAGAAGGACGGGATTGTGCGGAGGAGATGAAATACTTCATCAAGAACGCCTATGACCAATGGGGCACCGAATATGTATTGTTGGTTGGTGGAAGATCTGGGGGGATTTTAAAGGAAAAATGGCATGTCCCCGTCCGGTACACCAATCTTGATGATGGGGCGAACTGGGAAGGAGGGTACCTCTCCGATCTCTATTTCGCGGACCTCTATGATGCATATGGGAACTTCTCATCATGGGACTCGAATGGGAACGGTCTGTTTGCTGAATGGAACGACCAAGGGAAGGACATTCTGGATATGTATCCTGAGATTTACATCGGGCGATTGGCATGTAAGAATATCAATGAGGTAAAAACCCTGGTGAATAAAATCATGACCTATGAGACCACGACCGCGGGGACCGAATGGTTCAACAGGATGGTTGTGGTCGGCGGTGATTCTGCGCCCAACGCCACGGATCCCTGGTATGAAGGGGAAGAGGAAAACGCTCTCGCTTTGCAATATATGACAGGATTTGATGGTGACCGACTCTGGACATCAAATGGGAATTTCACTGGCCCTCAGGATATTATCGAGGGAATCAGCGCGGGTTGCGGGTTTTTATTCTTTGATGGCCATGGGAATCCTTCGTCATGGTCTACTCATCCACCGCATAATCAAAGTCTTTGGATCACAGGTCTGCAGTTGAAACATATGGCGGAATTGACAAACGCGGAAAAGCTTCCAGTCACCGTCTGTGGTGGGTGTCACAACGGGCAGTTCAATACAAGTCTCCTCAACATCGCACAGGGATTCCTCCGGGATGGGTTTTCCTATTTCCAACGGAAGTTTTATTACATGGAATGGGTCCCGGAATGCTGGGCATGGAAACTTGTCAGTGTGAAGAACGGTGGGAGTATCGCAACCATGGCATACACAGGACTTGATTGGTTCGCCACCGAGGATTGGAACAGTGATTCGATCCCAGACTGTGTGCAGTTCTTCTCCGGATATGCAAATACACAGTTCTTCAAGAATTACGGGGTGAATGGCAAAACGATTTTAGGTCAGGCGCATACCCAGACGCTTATCGATTATCTCAACGCCTATCCACCG
>JALOTN010000099.1:0-3507 GCA_025457885.1 Thermoplasmatota archaeon
CCTACGTATTTTTTGAGGAAAGCATATCTTTTTAAGAACAAAATCCTTACAAAATGGTAAAATAAACCACGGTACGTGATTAAAGATGGCGCATACGAGGAAAGAAAACGAACGTACATCTCTCACGGAGGATGAGACAAAAATCATGATTCTTTTAGAGAATGATGCGAAGAAAAGCATCGATCAGATATCAAAAAACTGTGGGTTCTCCCGACAGAAGGTCTGGCGCATCATCAAAAAACTTGAGGAGGAAAAAATCATCTGGGGATATACCACAGTCTCCGATGCAAGCGAACAGAACCTGAAACATTTCATGGTGCTCGTCAAACGTAATAATGTGCCATTCGACCAGGACGTCAGAAAGGAGATTATTTTCAGGAAGATCGATGACTATTCCGCAGGCATAGTAAAAATTGAGAACATCTATTTCACACATGGGGTCTCTGACTGGATATTTACTTTTTATGCCCCTGACATCATCGCTGCGAAACGATTTGTGGATCGTACCTTTGAGAGATTTAGCAAATATCTGCAGGAGTACACAATCGTAGAGACCCTGGTGACCATCCGAAAAAATAGTATGAAGAATCCTCATCTAGAAGAATTGAGTCAGTACCTTTAATTAAAAGCATCTTGTTTTTTTTAAAAAAAGAGAAAAAAAAGAAGGATTAGATGGTGAAGTTGAGGCTGGGTGGTTGATTGGGGCAATCCCGGATCTCGTACCCATTCAGGTAGTAGACAATGAGTCGGGTGTTCCCGCAGCGCAGGAAACCTTCCACGGTAATAGTGGTTCCAACGCATCCTTGGATCTCTGCCCAGAGGGTTTCCGTGACTCCATCCCCGTCGAAATCAGCGGGTGCTTCTGTGCTGTTCAGATAGTTGTAGCAGCCGAAGCACAGGATGGTAGTCTCGATGGTGAAGGTTTCTCCATCATAGGCAAGGACGCCGGTCATTTCAGTGAGGTTGGTGTTGTTGTGACATCCACCACCACCGCCATGGCAACCGCCGCCACCGCAGCCGCCGCCAAGGGTGCCTTTTGGTAATGTTGCGACATTAATACTGAGGTCGCTGACCTGAATGATTGTTGCTGTCGCGGTGCCCACAGTGAGTAACGCAACTATCAACATAGCTATGCCGAATTGTTTTTTCATATGCTTAAACTCCAAATCTTATTTTATTGAGAATACCCTGGGTTATTTAAGTATTTCTTACAGGGATGTTCTTGGGAGTAGTCGTCGTATTGTTCATATTAAACAGATTAAAGATGACAATAGAATTCATAAACACTGTATTTTATCAACTAAGAAGAGATTTAAAAGCAATAAACGAAGGGTGTATTTTTCATCAGAATTGATAAGCGATGAGAGATGAACATATTTTTATAGCTGAAGAATCATGTAAAATATGGAAATGGGGGAAAGTACATGAATGGAAAAGGTTTGGTTGTTGTCATAATTCTCTTTTTGATGCAAATCAGTGGTTTTTCCATTATGGCACACGAAACGGGTACATCGATGCCTGGTCTAGGTGAGAACTGGTTGTATGTCGGTGGGTCTGGTCCTGGGAATTTTTCAACGATACAGGATGCTATCGATGCAGCAAATCCCGGTGACACGGTTTTTGTCTTTGATGATTCCTCACCGTATCATGAAATATTACTGGTTCATACCTCGTTGTCGTTGATTGGTGAGAAGAAGGAGACAACTATCATCGATGCCTTAAACACAAGTGATATTGTGAATATCACTGCTGATAATGTAACCATCAGGGGATTCACTCTTCAGAATAGTAACGAGTCTGGGGTCATTATCAACTCTGATAACAACATCATTACTGAGAATATTTTTCTATCGACTTGTTATGGGGTTCGTACAGGCAGAGTATCCCCATTAACGGGGCTTCGTAATAATACGATGAGCAATAACCTCGTTGATTCCTGTGGTGTGGGGATGTTTCTGTGGTGTGGCTGGGATACTACCATTACCGGAAATGTTTTCACGCAGTGTGGTGAGGCAATATGGTTGATTATGTCCTTGAATACGAACATCTCTTTGAATATCATCACCGAGAATTTTAATGGCATCTGGATTATGATAGACTATCATACGATAGTATATCGTAATAACATTTCTTTTAACAGCCGATTTGGCCTTTATAGTTCTGGTACGAACGCGGATAAGATTCTTCAGAATAATTTCATTGGGAATAATCAGAGTGCGGTATCGTCTCAATGGTTTATACCAGAGATTAAGTTCTGGAAGGAACTTGGTCTTCCTCTCTTCCGCCGGAATATATGGAGAGCGAACTATTGGGATGAACCACGATTAATACCTTACATGATTCCTGGGATATTATTGAAAAATCGGTTTCATTTTGATTGGTTTCCTGCTCAAGAACCTTATGAAATCCCTGAGAGATGAGAATGGGGAAGAAAGAAATCTTTGCTGTGGGTTTCATTGTTCTATTTCTCAGTGTCGCAATATTGCCTCAGGTCACCCTTCATACGGTGAAAGCGTTTACTCAGAACGACGGGGTTGAAGTCATGACGCAGATAAGGGGGATTCCTGGTTATAACGAAACTACGGTGCTACTTACCAGGGAACAATATAAGGAATTAGAGAAGTATCTGGTTCGTTTCAAAGCAGGGTTGAATCAGACATCAACCCGTGAGGATGCTGTCTGTCTTTTCAATGACGCTGTGATACAGCTAAAGACGTATGGTTTGTTGCCGCAGGGGATGAGTGTTGTTGAGGCGCAACGTCTCGTGACAGGAGGATACAAAAAACAACTTAAAACGGACTGGATAAAATCATCCCTGCAGGATTCCCTCAACTCGTTCTGTCTTTTTGCGGCGATCACGAATGGTGTGATTGATTATAATATCTGGGTGATCGCTGGTGGTTTTTTGTCGTCGTTTATTGCGTATGATTCACCATTGATCCTGTTGGTATACTTCCTTTTCCTTGTAGGTATCGCAAAACCATTGCGCTTGTTCAATATGCTCCTTGTGACCGGAAATGCGGATGTCGCGTTTTACTTCACTCTGGGGTTGCAAGGTGTCAGCGCAGGATTTGGAGATATCAGTACGGTCATAGGATTTTCTGGGTTGAAGATTTTGTTTAATTCGCAGAATGCTGGAGATATCAGTACGGTCATAGGATTTTCTGGGTTGAAGATTTTGTTTAATTCGCAGAATGCCTTTTATCTTGGTGGAGCGGTGGTAGTGAACTAAATGAGATATGGCTAAGGGAGGGGATCATATCACTGAAACCCGTAGAGGTGTTTTTCCCTATCCATTCCATATACACTTAAGAAAGGACAGTAGTGTAGATTTTTGTGGAGAAATGTTGTGAAATATTTTTTTTTTCGTATCTTTTTAAACAAAATTTAAATATACGATGGGTATATGTGTCCTATAAGGAGGAAGAACGTTTGAAGAAAATAGGTGTATGCTTTCTTGTTTGTATGCTTTGTTGCCTGGGCGCAGTGGTTGGAGAACTCGACCAG
>JALOTN010000099.1:3531-5805 GCA_025457885.1 Thermoplasmatota archaeon
TCCCTTGAACAAGATTCCCCACTCTTTATCACCAGGACGTTGAGAGCTACCAATCAACAACTAGATGCCATCATCCCGGAGTATCTTGGAAAGGGAAGTAACGACTTTTTAAACTTGCAGATTCAGGAAAACCGCATGGAAGGAGCTAAACAGTTCCTTCGAATCATCATGAAACTCGATAAAAAGACATTTGAACAATTGGCAACACAAGAGTCGTTGAAGGGATTATTCTTTGAGGAATTCTCTCATACTGATCCTCAGATTCTTCCCACCTGCGATTCGTTTACCGCCTGTGGCAACTGGGCGCCAGGATGCTACCTAAAAGAGATTCTGGCCATGATCATTGCCTTTATTAAAAACGGGTTCCAATGGCCGACCTACACCTGGTTCTGTTGGCACAGCGGTCAGGTCCCTTGTAACGTGGACATCTTCAACAGATCATAGGAGGTAAAAGGAGGAATAAAATGAACAAAACCCTTGGAAAAAAATTGGAAGCAGTTGGAATGGTTCTGTTGTTCGCCTTTGTAGTTCTCACCCCTACGATACCTGCAAGGATGGAAAGTCGATTGAGACATATACTTCCGCAGAATAATGGATTTTTCACCGATGAGACGTTGACGGATTGGATAAACGATGTTAGCTCATTTCACATTCGTAACAACAGATGGACGATTATTACAAACTCCACCGACATCGACGTCCAGAATATTGATGTAATACAAGCATCCTATGAGCAAGAAGATGGTCTTGTGACCCTCAGCATGCAAGTAGCAGGCGATATCGAGAATCGAGGGCATTGGAATGATTGGGATTCCAACAATGAGACCACTGAGTGGATTGAATATACCTTTGAATTCGTCACTTCGGAGCAAGGATATGTAATTAGCTATGTCAATCAATCCGGCGCCCTAATTTTTAACGACAGTCAAATAAATCTAACGTCCTCTGCTTTCACAGTCATCAACGATACCCTTTCCATCACATTCCCCCTGGTGAACCCTGGGGAAATCTTCGAAAATCTCAGTGTAATAACTTTTTACATCAAAATCGATGTAACTTCACTTCCACACAAGATAGTATTACTCGCAGACACACTCCCAAATTATTGGGCAAAAGTGTTCCTGTTCGGACGATATACAAGCGTTGCAACAAAAGGAGAATATATGACCGTGAAAGCGGTTGGTCTCTGGATGATACGCGGCGAACCATACAATCAACTCCTCCGGTATCGGCCAGGGGATATCATCAGGATATCGACTCCCTATAAAGCAAGGATAATCACCAATCACTTCTTATTTGGATTCTTCGATATTCTGGAATATTAGGACATATCTATGAAGAAGAAACAGGTAGCAGTTGGAATTATTCTCTTGTTTGTTGGAACCTGTGTCGTTCCAATTAATGCAATTGCGACTCCCTCCTCTCAAAATTTTGGAGATACAACAAGATTAAAAATCGATTCAACGCCTCCATATGTGATTCTGACGAAACCGCAAAAAGGATGGTGGTATCTCTTCAGTCTCGAACGAAAATCACCACTGAGTGATGTAATCTTGATTATTGGAAAAATAAACGTGACTGTGAATGCAACCGATACTGAGTCAGGTGTGAATCGGGTCGAGTTTTTTGTAGATGACGTCTTGCGATGGAGTGATACCACAGAACCTTATTTTTGGATCTGGTCAGACAAAAAACCATTCTCTTCCTGCATACTGACCGCGGTCGCGTATAACAATGCTGGGGATAAAAATTCAGATACCTTGAAGGTTTTGAAGATATTCTAATCTTTAAAGGGAATGAAAAAACAGGGTAATGTTCTCTCTTGCTATGACTTTCTTTGGAGAGATGGATGTTCTTTCCTGACTACTCCGGTGGATGGATGATGAGTTTTTTTTTCAAAATAATCTCCATTGGATGAACAGTGGATCCATCAGGGAACAGGGTTATCGGAGGAGTTTTCCCTTCAGATAACAGTTTATATTTTGCGCACGTGACATGGTTCTCCGGGGAGATACAGTATTGAGTAGTGTATCTGTAATAAATATCTCGTATCTCTTTTTCCCCGAGTAAATTGGTGATGATCTTCGGTATGTTTTTTTTATACTCATTCCCACAGGTTATCAGATATGAACAATTAAAAGGACTACTGACAATGAGGTACGCTAGGCATTCTTTATAGTCATCTGATTTGCATAAATCAAATGTGGGAAACACTAAGAAATCAGGGAATTTTGAAATACATTCCCGGGTGAAATCAACATAGAGTGGACAACC
>JALOTN010000064.1 GCA_025457885.1 Thermoplasmatota archaeon
CTAAAGAATAATTTCTTTTTTTACCCATAGTTTTTTATGCTCTTGAGTGTTTCTGTTTTTTTGAGGGTGGGAGTACTTCATCATACCCAACTGGCTATGCTTGAGTATGAGGTAAGAACCAGTTCTATGTGGTTCAAAAGACTCAGAACAAATAACAATGCTGATATTGGGATAGGTGCATTAATCATCTTTATCGCGATGGTAATGGTTGCTGGGGTCACTGCTTCAGTGATGATTCAGACGATGAATAATCTCCAGGACCAGGCAGTGAAGACCAGTGAAGAAACCATTCGTGATATCTCCAGTGGTCTTAAAGTAAGCTTTGTGAGTGGATTTGTGCAGAATGCGACGATTACTCAATTAGCTATTTTTGTGGGTACGACAACTGCTTCTGATGATGTGGATCTTACGTATAGTATCCTTTCATTGTCTGATTCGTCTAATAAAGTGATTCTGAATTATACTAGTTCTTGTTATAGTAATTCGATCTCAAATGGGTTATTTGGTACCGTTAGCAGCAGTAACTTAACCTCCTCTCAGTATGGACTTTTGGTGATACGGGATATCGATGGTTCCTGTAATAGAACGAAACCTATTTTGAATGACGAGGATTTGGTTGTTCTCCTGGTGAACACATCGACATGCTTTTCAGGGTTGGGGACCCGTACAGAGGTGACCGGGGAGATTTATCCAGAGCATGGGATTCATGGGATTTTAGGGTTTACAACCCCAAGTACCTTTGAACATTCTATTGTTGATTTACAACCGTAATCTTGATATTTTGGTAAAAAAATCTGTTTTTTTGGTCGTGTTTGTTACATTCCTAGGTAACCGCGTAATCCGATGTCTACGGCGACAGAGGTGATGGTAACGATCCATGCGAAGGGGATGAAATAGAAGAATGTGACCAGGAAATGGCTGCCGCGTAGGGAGCGTATGGTCAAGCCCATGAGGAATGAATGGGCGATGAGGACAATGAAGATTAGGAAGAAATTCTGGGTGAACACCTCTGGGGGGACCGTGGTGAGGATTGCTCCGACATCGATGTTTGTTCCTTCGAAGGGATGTCCTGCGTTGCTGCTGATCAATATTCCGTTAAGATGTCGTGCCACGACAAAGGAAATATAAATGGCAAAGGAAATCCCAAAGGTGATTCCTGCGAGTAATGCGGATGTCGTTCGTACGATAGCGAGTTTTTTAACTCGGAGGTCCCTAATCTTCCTGATGTTTTCTGTGATCATCCGGGACACCGTGCGAGGGTTTGCTGCTGCTGCTGTTGCTTGTCTGAACATCTCGCAGGATCGTTGGATGTAGTTACTCCCGGTGTCGACTCCGAACCATTCCCAGGCTGCATCATCGTTGATCCGTGTCCGGAGCCGTCGGTAGAGGTCTCTGATATGTTTGGTGAGGATTCCATAGTCTTTTTCACTGAGGTAATACACCGAGTCGTTGATTCGTCCTCCTCTCATAGTGGAGATAGAGCCAAGGGCTGGCAGGAATCCCATGAAATTGCGTTCTTTTCGTGACATGTGTTCTTCCTCACGCAGTGCCTTAACTCCGGGGAGAATCAGTGGAGTGAATGCAGCAACAATCAGAACCTCGATTGGAATCATGGTGAGTATCGAGAGATTAAGATAGAATTTCGTAATGAAGACGACGATGAGCAGGAGAATGGAGATGAAAAGAGTCGTTTTGAATGTTTTTAAAAGGGATAATTCGATTTCTCCTTTTTCTCCCGTGCTATGCCACATCTCGTCTGGTGGAATCATTGAACGGAGGAGGTATAACAGCATTCCTTCTGATGCAAGTAACATGAATGAAGAAACGTAAATGAAACTGCCCATGTCCTGAGAACCCATGATCATTGGGAGAACGATTCCCATGGACATAACAAAGATGATCGCGATGAGGAGGCTGACGTAGACTTCGCTGAGGATGACGATATTTTCATTGCTTGCTTCGTAGATGGTCTTATACTCTTGGAGCACCGCGTCTTGTTCATGTTCGATGAACTCTCGATGCTCGACACCGCTGTCCAGGCTCTGGGAGAACCGATCGAGGAAATCCCGGAGGATCTTGCTTGGGGTTCGTTCTCCGATGAATCGGAACGTCTTGGAGATGGGGACACGCCATTGATCCGCAAGCACACTGATTCTACGCAGCTCTTCCCCAAGGCTTTTATAGGCTTTATTTCCCCCGATGACATTGACGATATCCTTTAAGGTAAGATCAGAAATTGCTAAAACGCGGATGTGGGTGATGAAGAAATGCATTTTCCCATTGATGTCTGATTCCCTGTTTTTCCAGGTGATATACGGGTAGAAAACCGCAAGGATAATAGGGATGAATCCTGCAGTGATAAAGGTGATTGGGTTATATTTCAGCTGACTAGAGATGAAAAGTGGTAATAGAAACGGCAGACACATGACCACTATCCCAAGAAAAAGGAGGGGGATGAAGACAGATCTGATGAATTTCTTCCGATCCTCTAGGCTGCGGTACGCTATCCTGATTTCTTTTAAAGAATCTTTTTTTTCTTTTTGTTTTTTATCGGTTTTCGTTTTTTTTGCCATTCATCCTCACAAGGTGATCGGTAAACCTTTCTCGCCTTCCCGGTAGAATCCCCAGATGCATTGCACTACCTCGTAATAATCGAGGATGTTTTCTTCGACCATGCGATCCAGGATGTGTTTACGTTTCTCATGCTCATCGTAAATCTGCGCGGTATCTGCGTATCCAGCGTTTTTTGCTATCTTCTCCTCCAGGGTATAACTGTTTCTGTTCGCTTTGAAAATATGGACATCCTCATCCGCTTTCCAGGTGTATGCTGTTCGGGACATGATCCCATCGACCTCACGGTTGTATCCTTCGATCTCGTCGATGGCAGTACACCTCCTGATCATTTTCCCATCTCGTTCGATTGCGAGTTGTATCACCACGAAATCAAGGTTATCCATAAATGTCTTGGGAACATTAATAGGATCGCCGGTAAACCGCTGGATAACCTGGGTAACGCTTCCTGCGTGAAACGTGGTCATACAAGGATGGCCTGTTTGCATCGCCTGAAACACGATGTTACCTTCAGCTCCTCTGACCTCACCAGGGATGATATAATCAGGCCTTGACCGTAGAGCAGCCTTTAAAAGGTCAAAAAGATCGACTTGTCCTTCTTTCGGTCCCGTGGTCTTGGTTAATAACCGTTGCCAGACGGTATGAGGCACTTGAAGCTCAGGGGTTCCTTCTGCAGTATAAATTTTTTTCTGCGGTGGAACGAAGGGAATAATTGAGTTCATGGTGGTTGTTTTTCCACAGGCGGTGCCCCCGCAGATGAAAAAACTCCGTCCATATTGGAGACATAACCAGAGATAGGCTGCGATACTTGAATTTAAAGTCCCCCATTTGATGAGTTGTGTGACACTGATAGGTGTTTCGGTGAATCGACGGATCGTCATGCTTGGTCCTTTGATGCTCACCGCAGAACTATAGATGATATTGCCTCTGCTTCCATCAGGCAGAACGCCATCGACGATGGGGCGGCCTTCGCTGACTGGGGCGCCCATCTTTTCACTGATGGCTCTGGTGAAGATTGGTGCTTCTTTTTCACCGACGACGACATTGGTTTTTATCATCCCAAACACTTTGTGGATGAGATGGATTTTTTCGTTAGCCACGAAGTGAATATCCTCTAGATACGGGTCACGCATGAATGCTTCAAGGGGACCTCCACCAACGAGTGTTTTTATGATGAAATATTGAATGATGCTTTTTTGGAATTTTGTTACTCGGACGTGAGTCATCTGAGGGATTTTTCCCTTCTTTTTTGGGATTTCCAGTTTCCCTGCTTTCTCATCGATAATCGTGATTTCATCGATAAGCTCTTTGAGCACCTCTCGCATCTCATCATCGGTAATCACACTTTTCTTCTCTGGTGCTTTTTTCACGATTAATTTGAGGATTACATCGAGTTTTTGTTGGATGACGTCATTGACGACTGGTTCGACGACATGGTATTCAGCCTCATCCATGTCCATGGTCCGGTAGATATGGATGAACACGACGCCTTTCGTGGGGTACATAAAATTAGGGTACGCCTCGTTTTTTACCTCCCGAGGTACTTTGTTGTAAAAAACAGGGTAGTTCATTTTTTGTTTAATGGAATCGAGGTATTCTCGCAGGTGTTGATTTTCTAAGAGTAATTGGTCAATTTCTTCTTTTTGCATTACATCCATGGGTTGTTTCCCTCAAATCCTGATGTTTCTCTTAAATGGAGATGGGTAATCCTTTTTCACCTTCCCGGTAGAATGTCCAGATGAACTGAACGACCTCGTAATAATCGAATATTTTCTCCTCAACCATACGTTCGATGATATGTTTCCTACGATCGAATTCATCGTAGATTTGCATCGGGTCAGTTAATCCTGCTAATTTCGCGATTCGGTTTTCCAGGATGTAGCTGTTGCGGTTTGCTTTGAAGGTCTGGGTGTCGTCTACAGGGTTCCATTCAAAGGCTTTTCGAGACATGATCCCGTCGACTTCCTTATTGTAGCCTTCGACTTCGTCGACGGAGAGGACCCGTCTGATGCGTTTTCCTTTTCGTTCGACCGCCATTTGGATGAGGACGACATCGAGGTTGTCCATGAAGGGTTTTGGGATGTTGATGGGATGACCGGTGAATCGTTGGATGACTTTGGTGACGCTGCCGGCATGGAATGTTGTGATGACCGGATGACCGGTTTGCATTGCTTGGAAGACGACTCGTCCTTCGATTCCTCGGGTCTCACCTGGGATGATATAATCTGGTCGTGATCGAAGACCAGCCCGGAGAAGGTCCTCTAGTTCGATGTGTCCTTCCTTTGGTCCTGTGGATTTCGTTAGCAGTTGTTGCCATACCTCATGAGGGACTTGGACCTCAGGGGTGTTTTC
The DNA here is from genome assembly GCA_025457885.1 of Thermoplasmatota archaeon. Classification (GTDB taxonomy): domain Archaea; phylum Thermoplasmatota; class E2; order DHVEG-1; family DHVEG-1; genus SM1-50. Next base: position 4,924 of record JALOTN010000064.1, read on the forward strand.
AACGGAGAATATTTTTTTATGGGGTGGGATGAAAGGGATGATTGCATTGGCGGTGGTTGTCTTTCCTGAGGCGGTTTCACCACAGACGAACAAACTACGGCCATATTGAAGGCATAACCAGAGGTAAGCAGCGACTCCTGCGTCAAAGGTGCCCCAGTTGATGAGTTGGGTGACACTGATGGGTGTCTCGCTGAATTTTCGAATGGTCATGGTCGGTCCTTTTAGGCTGACATCTTTGCTATGGATGATGTTCACCCGGCTTCCATCAGGGAGTGTTCCATCGGCTATGGGTTGTCCTTCGCTGACGGGGCTGCCGATTTTTTCACTGAACTCTTGGGAAAAGGTGTTTGCCCATGCTTTATCAATGTAAATGTTGGTTTTGATCATTTCAAAGACTTTATGGATGAGATGGACGTTTTCCCCGGTGATGATATGGATGTCCTCTAGGTAGGGGTCTCGCATGAATGGTTCAAGGGGTCCTCCGCCGATGATGTTTTTCGTAATATCATATTCAATGCTTTTTTTTTCTATGGAGGTGACTCGAAGTTTTCCTCCCAAAACCTTTGTCGACCCTGTAGAGCGTTCATCGATGATGGTGAGCTTGTCCATGAGTGCTCGGATTGCGTCTTTGATTTCCTCATCGGTTTTCACTGCTTTCCAGAATGGTGCTTTTTCGTAGATTAAATCAACCATCTGGTCGCGTTTGAGTTTTTCTTTTTCATTGAGCGTTGGTTCTATTGCATGGTATTCTTTTCCTTCCATATCCTTGGTTCGGAAGATGTGGATGAATACCACTCCTTTGGTCGGATAGATGATGTTTGGGTATTTTTCTTCTTTTAAATCCCGGGGGAGTTTGCTGTAGAATGCAGGTCGTTCCATTTTGCTACGGATTTCTTCAAGGTACATCTTGAGGTGAGGGTTCTCACTGATGATTTTTTCTTCCTCTTTTTTTTCCATCTTCGTCATGGGTCCCCCTCCTTAGAACGCTGCACCACTGGATTCGATGATCAATCCGACTCCTGGTCGAACGGAGAATCTGGTGACCGGGTCGTATTTAAAGCGAGCCCCGTTGAATTTCTCAAGATACATGTTATAGACTATCCCGATGCCTGGGGCGGTCTCCCGTGATGTCCGGAAATGAATGGTGGTGATCATCCGGAAGGTGTTGTGGATTTCCTCAGGCCATTCGGTTGGATTGGCGGTGATAAATATGATTTTTCCGCACCCGGTTAATCGGTTGAAGAAGCTGGTGAGATCGTTGAGGTTTTCCGTGTTGAGGCTGTCTTTTAGGAGTGTGGAGAGTGAATCAATAAAAATAATATCTGGGTCGAAGAGTTTTCTGCCGGTGATGAGTCCTTCGAGGAATGTTTTGCGTGGGAGGGTCTCTGCGAGGGTGACTTCTGTGGAGACGAACAAAAGCTTACCGGTCATGAGGAATTTTCTGACATCGTAACCGACTGAGGCGGTCTGCCGCAGGAAGCTTTTGATGGTGAATTGTGTGGAGACATAAGAGCATGAGCTGTTGTTTTTCAGTAGGCTGTAGCAGAATCGTTGGCAGAAGATGCTCTTTCCGGTTCCTTCTTTTCCTTCGATGAAGATTAAAGATCCATTCGGAAATACTTTCCCGAATCGTTCAGCAAACCCATCTTTCTCTCCTTTTCTTTCTAAGATGATGGATTTAGCTCCTTCCATAGGTCCTCATACTCATATGTTCTTTCTTATTTCTTAAAGGTGAATTGTTTATCGACTGCTTGTGGTCCAACCACCCGTAGGGCATGATCCCCACTTGCGATGCTCGTATTCACGTATAGGGTCGTGATTCCTTCGATAGGAACGGAGGTGTTTTCGAAATAGTATTGGGAGATTCCTATAAGCTCCCCATCGATGAATATCTGGAATGTCTGATTGGTGGTGGTGAGTCGTGCGCCACCGATGTTCTTCAAATAGAAATGGTAATATGATCCTATGAGGGGGATGATGTTAGGATCGTTAATGATGTCAAAATCAGTGTCGAGTTGTTCAGCCACCCGTTCTCCTCTGTTGGAAAGGCTTGTGGTGATATTCATGGTGACTGCGATAAAAACCCCGGAGACCATACCTGCAATAATCACAGCGGCGACAAAGAAGATCACATGCGTCCCAGTTAGGCTAAATCCCATTGTTTCACCCTACCGTGGTATAGTACTCTGCTATACCATTATTGGTGGTTACTTTCATCCGTTGAGATCCTGCACCAGCAACGTTCATAATAAAGAAAAACACGGTTTCCTCCGGGTAGAGTTTCTCTGCTGAACAGGTGAATGGATAGATGGTTCCGTTGATGAGTATTTGGAAATTTTTGGTAACCAAGGTAACGCTCCCGGTGTTTTTCACAGTGATGTTATAGTCATAATTTGATCCGTTGAGGGATCGGGTTACTGAGGTGATATTAATGTCTGATTGTAGCTGGTTTTGATATCGGTCTTTCATATCCCCATAGGATTTGTTCAACTCATCAATGGTCGGAAGAAGATCGTTTGTGATGATTTCAACTGCCATGAAGAGTGTTAATCCTAACATAGCAGCAGCTGCTATCACTGAGAACCCCATCTTTTATACCCTCTTAATGAGTTCTATGGATGTGCATCCATTGAATCAATTACCCGTTATGAAATGTGATAGAGTGATATGATAGTTTCTTCTTTGACTTGAGTTATTTTAGGGGGTATCCCTCGAGGCTTTTGACGATTTTCTCCATCTCTCGATCAATTTTGTTAAGGAAACGGTCGTCGAGTTGTATTCCTTTGAGTTTCTGTATGAACAGGAGTGATTGGAGGTGGTCTTTTGTGGGAAGCTGTGGTTGATGAGAGCCTGCTTGTGCAGGGTCTTCGGTAATCCCCTTTGAATAATTAATCAAATCTAATCGCACGTCTTCGGAGATCCATCCGATGTCGACATAATATCCCAGGGTATTGCCAAGGTTGTTTTTCCCGGTTCTGTCAACCAGGTATTGGAGCCATTTCATGATAACGACAATGCTTTCAGGATCGCTTGGTGTCTGCACCAGTGGTTGTATCTGTTCTTCCAGGGTGTCGGTAGATTGGAAGCTAGTGATATCATGGGTCTTTACTAATCTTCCGTGTACTCCCTGTACACCGTCTATTCTTTTTTCTTCAATGAGTCGTATTCGTTGGTTGAGTTGTTCGACTGCATCAAGAAGGCGTTTCATGTCGGTTGTTTGTACCTCTGAGTTGTTCATGGTGCTTCCTTGTGCTCTTGGGATTTGTGGTTGTCCTGAAGACTTATAGGTGGACAACATACTTTGAAGTTTCTCTGTGAGTCGGAAGAGTTGATTTTTTGTTATCCTGAGGTTTCGTTCTTTGAGTTTCTCTGCGATTTTCTGAGCGATTTTCTGAGTTAGAATGTTTCGTTCTACCAGAAGGGAGAGTTCTGTTCGAATCTCCGTGTCATCAAGAGGTTTCTCTCCTTGGTTTTGTTCTCCTTCGCTCATTCACCTGCTCCTTTCTATGAACGGGTTTCCTTTATTTTAAACTTATGAAAAAATCATTAATCATAGTGTCGATATTTTGCTCCATTAGGAGTGATTCTAAGGACTTGTTAAGTAAGACGTCCAGTTCATTGTCATTAAGGGTCCCCATACTAGTGGCTGGTATGGTTACTGATTGGGTTTGTAGAGTGTTCTGTGGAGAAGTTTGAATGGGGACTGGATCTTGTTTTGCCTGCGTCTCCATGGTTGCGTTGTGTTCGACAGAAGGTGAACTATTTTTCAGGCTGACGCCGTTCTTATCAAGGTTTGACTCAAGGTCACCGATGCGTGATTTTACCCCATCGACCTCCTTGATGATATTTTCAAGCGCGTCGAGACGTTTTTTTGTGACTTTGGATAATCCGACAAATGGGTTCATCTGCTCTGAAACAATCTCATAGAGGCTCACGAGATCATCAAGGTCTTTTGAGAGACTTTCCACCTTCTGATGGATGCTCGTGATGTCCTCCTGATTTTTTTTGATTTGAAAATCAAAATCCTTCATGTTTTGCAAAATGGTCCTACGTTGCTCGAGATCCTCTCGAGATGCATCTGCGGTTGCACCAGGCATTTTATCAGTTGTGATTTTTATTGGATCGGGGGCTGATAGAGGCTTCTTTAAAGGATCTTGGGGGAAAACGTCTTTTTTTTCTCCTGTTTTATCGGGGGTGTCGAACTTGATGAGTTTTCTCTCCGGCTCCGGTCGCTTCTCCTTCTGTTCTCCTGGTTTGAGTGGTGGTGGTATCACTGAAATTTTCTGGGGTGTGAGTGATGAATCGCTTTGAGAAGATGTAGGCTCATCTTTTCCTAATTTTAACTTTATGTGTACCCCTCCTTGTTTTCCGAACCTCTCTGTTAGATCCCAATCATATCAACACTAATCATATATTTATACTTTTATGTCTCCTTTTCATCCGTGGCTGTATTCGAGTTATTCTTCTGCAATATTTATTAAGTGTCAAGTCTCGGTTTATTTACGTATTATCTTTGAGATAAAACAAAACGTATTAAAAGAATCAGATGATAAAGATACAGAAGAAATAGAGAGGATCTATCATTTCTTGCTGTGGGAGAGAAGATGGCGCTGCTTCCGACTCTTGAGGAGTTAAAACGTGTTGATACGAGTCATGATTTGATACTAAGTCTGACGACAGATCATGAGATTATTCAATTCAACAAAGAAAGTGAACGATTCACTGGATTCCTGCGAGATGAGGTGTTGCATAAGAAACTCTCGGATATTTTAATTCCGAAGGAGTCGTCCTCTGAATGGAATAATCTCTTAGTCTCGATTCAGAAGAATCTGTGGATTGATAATTTCGTGCTTCCGTTAAAGACCAAGGCAAATCAGGTCCATATGATCATCTGGACTGGTTTTCTGGTAAAAGATGAACAGGGTGTGGTAAAAGATATCTGTATTTTTGGAAAACCAGTACAAACTCAACCAGTACAGCAACCAGATGTGACAGAAGTACCACTCGTACCACCTCAGAAGGAGTCGGTTCTTCAAGAAAAAAAGCCTTCCCTGGTAGGTCCCTCTTCAGGCCTCCCTGAAAAAAGAGAAACATCCTCACAACCAATTCCAACCTTGGAGACTCAACCAGAGAGACAATCAGATTCAACAGAAATACAATTTAAAACACCTCCGCGGGAGTCAGTCCCTCCGGAAAAAACGTCTGCGACAGTCTGTCAACCTCAGATGACCATAGAAAAAACAGAATCCTCTTCACAACCGATTCCACCAATGCAGACTCAATTGGTCAAGCAACAAGATTCAATAGAAATACCATCAAGATCACCTGAAAAAGAGCGTATGTTCCAAGAAAAAGCACCCCCGATGATTGTTCAGCCTTCAGCGAATCAGGACACATCAGTGCCCTTTCCTCAGGCACCTCCAAAACCAGTCCTGCAGGCGGAGCAGCAACCATTTCGAAAAGAACCTCTGTTGAAGCATGGGACAAAAAAAATGTTGTTTGCCCATGGAAAAGAAAAAACAACGGAACATACCCCACCAGTGGTTTGCGAGAAACCGTCTCCTCCAGAATCGCAAGTGACGTTTCCTACTAATGGAGATGTCTTGGAGAAACAATACGATGTGACGTCTCGCAAGTTAGATTCTATCCTTATGTCACTCACAGAATTATCACAGAAATATGAAACCGTCTTGAAGCGTGTCACAG
>JALOTN010000065.1 GCA_025457885.1 Thermoplasmatota archaeon
TTTTTTATGCAAAATTATTTAAATCGTCAAGTCGTACTCTCTCGTATGGATGAACTCGACGAAAAGATCTTAGGTATCTTAAATGAAGACGCTCGGAAAAGTTATCGGGAAATCGCCAGGAAACTCAGCGTCTCCCTCACAACAGTCTCTAACAGGATCAAACGACTGGAGGACGACAAAGTCATCGAACGATACATCCCCTTGCTCAACCAAGAAAAAATGGGCTATGACCTTACCGCGGTCATCAACGTGAAAATATCCCATGGAAAACTCCTTGAGGTACAGGAACGAATATCGAAGGATACCCATGTCAGCGGTGTCTATGATATCACTGGGGAATGGGATTCTCTCATCATCGCCCATTTCAAGGACCGCCGTGACCTCAACGGATTCATCAAAGGAGTACTCTCGATAGATAACGTAGAGAAGACGAACACTCAGATTGTTCTTAACATAGTAAAAAATGAAAAACGAGTCATGAAGTAATGCTTTTTTCAAAATCTTTAAACAACTGTCCAAAGACCCGCTAAAGGATTAATCATGAAGCTCTTTTTTTTTCATAATACTAATATACTCCTAGAATTTGTCATATTTCGAAAAAAATTATAGTATTACAATGGGGGGTTTGAAGACAAATGGTCGGAAACGAAGAAGACGTTATCCGCTATTACGAGCATTTTTGGTCCAAGTCAGAGGTGTGGTGGGAGACGGATACCACTCTGGCTATTCATTACGGGTACTATGACAAAGGGATTCATTCCCATACCGAAGCAGTCCTCCGCATGAATGATGTCTCTTGGGAACTTCTCAAGCTAAATACACAAAACCCCCTTCATATCCTCGATGCTGGATGCGGGGTAGGTGGCACCTCTATTTATTTAGCGCAGAAATACAAAAACGTCACTTTCACAGGTATCACGATTGTCCCGACACATGTCGCTATGGCCGAGAAGTTTTCAAAAAAACGAAATGTATCTGAGAATACACGTTTCTTATTACAAAACTATTGTCATACCTCGTTTCAGGATAATTCATTTGATGGGGTAATCGCGCTTGAGTCAGCAAACTATGCCCATGCAAATGAAGAGTTCATCAAAGAAGTCTATAGAGTCCTTAAACCCAATGGACGTGTCTCTATCCTGGATGGATTTTGCACTGAAAAACCAATCCCGAAACACCTGAAGAACCTCTATAAAACCTGGTTGGAAGGTCGTGCCCTCCTTGGGTTAGAACCAATCAACGAGTTTGCCGCGTGTATGAAACAACAAGGATTCAAGGAGGTAGTCGTTAAGGATATCTCCTCAAATGTTATTTCCTCCTATTTTTTAGGGGTTTTAATTGGTGGGATCTTCTTCTTCCCCGCGCTGCTGAAAACATTCATCCGTAAAAAAAATCAGGACACCACAGAGGATTTCGATTGTTTTATGGCAAGCTCTATCGCGGGAGGGCTTCTCGCGCTCTACGGTTGTTTCAAATATTATGCGGTCACAGCAACGAAATAATTTTGAGTGGGTCCGTAAAGATTTGAACTCAAGTCACTAACCCTCTAAAAAGATTTCATATGGAGAAAATCAATTTATTAATGTTCTTTGATACAATTCATTTATTTTCAATATTAGTGGAATTTTTCTCATGTTTTATCTCATATTTTGTAACAGACATCATGATTTTAATTTTTTAAAAACATTTAAATAGTAAATATATAATGGTATTTTATAACCTGTTTTCAACAGGGGAGGAATATCCATATGCAAAAAGGAATAATTAAAAAAAGTATCGTGGTAGCAATCTTGCTATTGTTTTTTGGGGCTGGTGTTTTACCATCAATTAGCGCAAATTCTGTTACAAATTATGGAAAAAACAGCGCTCCTGTTTTATTATCAGACCTAATCGCTTACTGGGACTTTAACGAAGGAAGCGGTACCATTCTTCATGATATCTCAGGAAATGGAAATGATGGTGAAATCTATGATTGCGCATGGGTTACTGGACAATCGGGAACAGCACTAGATTTTAGCAATTATAACAGTGAAGTAGATAATATACCTGATTCTCTGGACGATGAGATAACCGATTACTTAGCCGTTGAGTGTTGGATACAATGGCATGGCCCCGGATACAACCCCAATGTTGGTTACATTATAGATTGTAGAAGTTCTGTTGGAGGATTCATTTTCTTCATCCAGTTTGGTAAGTTAGCTTTCCAGATTAGAAATGGTGGCAATCAGCCTGAGGTACATGGTCTTTCAAGTATCCCACTGAATGAATGGGTTCATGTAAAAGCGGTCTATGATGATGAGGCTGATTCTTTGAGTGTGTATATTAACGATCAGTTGGATGGAACATTGACGACTCCTTATTCGTATAACGATAACACAGCGATGTATCCAACCATTGGAAATAATGTCTGGGGTGGAGAATGGGCAAATTTCAATGGAGTTATTGATGAATTAATGATTTGGAAGAGTGCAGATCACAATTATCCACCGATTGCTGATTTTACTTGGACACCTCAAGAACCATTCTCGAATCAACCTATTATATTTGATGCCTCAACAAGTGAAGACCCAGACGGGACAATTGAATTATATGAGTGGGATTGGAATAACGATGGACAATACGAAGAAGGATATTCAAATCCAACGGCAACACATATGTGGCCGCATCAAGGCAGTTACAATATACGATTACAAGTAACTGATAATGATGGAGATACTGATACACAAACAAAAACAATCGTTATCACAAATCAACCACCAGGGACACCAACTATAACCGGACCAAGTACAGGAAACACCGGCACAGCATGTCTCTGGAACTTCACATCTGTTGACCCAGATAATGATGATATCTCATACTTGATAGACTGGGGAGATGGCAATATAAGCGACTGGTATGGGTTCTACAACTCTGGTGAAGCCATGTCTCAATCCCATGTATACGAGGCAGACGGAACCTATGTAATCAAATCGAAAGCAAAAGACATCTATGGGGACGAAAGTAACTGGGGGACACTAACTGTAACGATGCCTTACTTAATAGACCTTGACGTCCTCCCCTCAACAAGAATATTATTTAACACCAATATGAACACAAGAGAGACTACCGTATTAACCACCGATCTCGTCGCCTACTGGGATTTCAATGAGGGAAGTGGAACGATTCTTCATGATGTTTCAGGGAATGGTAATAATGGTGAAATTTATGATTGTGCATGGGTCACAGGACATTCAGGAACAGCTTTAGACTTCAGCAGTGATGAGAGTGGTGTATACGATATACCAGATTCGCTTGATGATGTGATTACCGATTATATCGCTATCGACTGTTGGATACAGTGGCATGGGCCTGGGTATAATCCTAATGTTTGTTACATTATTGATTGTCGAAGTTCGAGTGGTGGGTTCATTTTCTTTATTCAGTTCGGGAAATTAGCCTTCCAGATAAGAAATGGTCCTAATCAGCCTGAGGTTCATGGTGTTTCAAATATCCCGATAAATGAATGGGTTCATGTGAAGGCGATCTATGATGATGAGGCTGATTCTTTGAGTGTGTATATTAACGATCAGTTGGATGGAACGTTGACGACCACTTATTCGTATAATGATAACACAGCGATGTATCCAGCTATTGGTAATAATGTCTGGTTTGGGGAATTCGCTAATTTCAATGGGATTATTGATGAATTAATGATTTGGAAAAGTAATCCAAATCAACCACCAGGTACTCCAACTATCACCGGACCAAGCACAGGAAACACAGGCACTGCCACAGTCTGGAACTTCACAGCTGAAGACCCTGATAATGATGATATTTCGTATCAGATCGATTGGGGAGATGGTACCGTGAGCCCCTGGTTCGGTCCATACAACTCTGGGGAAGTAATGCCTCAATCCCATGCATATGATGCAGACGGAACTTACGTTATCAAATCTAAGGTCAAAGATATCTATGGGGCTGAAAGCGATTGGGGGACCCTGACTGTAACAATGCCCTATTCTGTAGATCTCCAGTTGATTCATGTTTTCATAGAAATGATGGAACGATTCCTTAATTCGTTCCCCGTTCTTTGGCACCTCGTAGGATATTAAAAATATCCTTCCTTCTGTTTTTTTTCTTTTTCATATTATTGAATAAGTAAAATAGGAATAATTTCAGTGAATAATTATGATTGGGAAACAACAAATTTTTTCTAAAAAATGATTTAGTGGGCCCGTTGAGATTTGAACTCAAGTCACTAGCACCCCAAGCTAGAAGGATACCAAGCTACCCCACGGGCCCAAGGCAAAACGCCATGTTTCTTCGTTGAAAATCTTATGCGTGCATACTAGAAAGCCTTAATATACTTTATTAGATGACGACCCCGTATGGATTATGATATATTTACCTTCCTTGGGTTTACCGCGGGGATCGTCACGTCCCTTGGCTTCATCCCACAACTGATCCGTGGATACCGAACCAAGAAACTCCATGACGTCTCCTATTGGATGCCCTTGGTCCTTGCCCTTGGAATGCTCCTGTGGTTATTCTATGGGTTTATACGTAATGATATCGCGATAATTGCGGCAAATACCTTTGGTGTCTCCTGTAACATCCTGTTGATTGGGATGAAAAGATGCTATTCGACCAGAGATGACTCTTAAGTATCATCCAATTTTCCATACACAATATCTTAAATACTATGATACTGCATACATCCCGGAAATCTGAAACCCGCTTGCTTCGTTCCTAAAGTGAATAGCTATGGGATTACAACTGAAACGAAAAACCATTCTTGATACCATTGCGATATTCTTCGTAAAAAAGACAGCGAACTGTTTCTGGGAAATCGCGGATGCATTCTCATCTCAAAATGATACGATTACACGATTGTATAATAAAACAATCGGAAAGGAATATGAGAAAGAATACGAACACTGTGCTCTCTCGAATCATTCGAACATCTTACATATCGGATGCGGGGCGTATCCATTAACTGAGATTATTCTTGCAAGATGCACGAAAGGGAACATTGTTGGAATTGATAAGAATAATCAATCTGTCCAACGAGGACAACAAGTCATTAAAAAGAACAAACTTGATGGCCGCATCACACTGAAATACGGGGATGGTCTTGATTTTCCAGTCGAAGAATTTGATACGATTATCGTTTCAAGCTGTTCCCAGCCGAAAGATAAAATAATGGAGCATCTCTTCCAAAAAGTACGATCGCATAGCAGCATTATTGTTCGAGAGGTTGATATTGCGACAAATGATATCCTGGATCGTATCAAGTCTCATCCAGATATCGAACTGAAGCAACAAATCCGTCATAACCCCTTCCCGTTTATCGAACCGATTGGGTGGACAACCTTTTGTTTGAAGAAAAAATAAAAAATGTGTTATCTTACTGTTTTTTACAGGTCATTGGTATACCATCAGCAGATGAAGAGTTAGCATCGGAGATCGTATTGAGTTTGAATCTTTGATGTTCCCCCTTTTGTGCAGTAGGGATCCTCTGCGATAATCGCATCATTAGGTTCTTTTCCCGCTCGAAGAGCGTAGGTAAAGGCAATTCCCCGACAGCCAACACAGAATGTTTCTCGATATTCACACTTTCCGCATTTTCCTTCGAGTTGTTTATAGGCGTTGCGTGCTTTCTGAATGAAGGGGTCTTTTATGACCTCTGCTAAGGTAACACCGTTTTTATTGCTTGGTCGTACATTAAGATTGGTGATAAGAATTGCTGCACAGGGTCGTGCGTACCCTTCGACTGTGATGCACATGCTATATTCAAGTTGTCTGCATCCCGCGGCGGTTAATGGCATGTAGGGGACCCAGGTGTATCCATATTCTTTTTGGTCTATCTCAAGAAGTCGATAGCGGAGGTCCATGATCTCTTTTCTGCTTGGTATCCAATCGAGATGGTTTCGTGCTCGTCCATTTGGGGTCATAATCTCCATATTAGGGAACATGTTCCTATCTCGGCAGAACCTCCAGAGGTTTTCGATTTCGTCGTAGTTTAATTTATTGGTAACAAAGGATCCTGAGAGTTTTACTTTTTTTAAGTTACGGTATCCTGCATCCAGAAGATTTTCCAGTCCCTGTTTTGTCTTCTTACCTGATCCTTTTACCCCCGTGAGTGTATCCATCACGTCTTCTCGGAGAGAATCTAATTTTATCATGACTGAAGCATTGTTTTTAAATAAAAATTCAGCGAGGTCCTTAGTGGTTTTTTGGTTGTTTGTGATGACGACGGGCACCATTTTTAAGGTATGGATGTGTTCGACAAGTTCTTTGAAGTGGGGATAGACGGTTGGTTCTCCTCCTCCGATGATGACGACGGATTTAGCCCCCAGTTTCTTTGATTGGGTGACGATTTCTTTTAGCTCTTTATAGGGCATTTCATTTTTTGCTTTTTTTCCGCTATCTCTGAAACAATATTCACAGCGGACGTTACAGGCAAGGCTTGTTTCTAGTCGTATGCAGAGAAGTTTATTACTGTCTCGAGCTTTTATCGCGTCTTTATAGTCGTATAGATATCCTTCTAGGAGAGGTGGGTTTTTGAGTTTGGTGTTTTTCTTCATAGGATCAACTGCTACATCACATCAATAATTAACTATTGTTAATTATTTTTAAATTAATGGCGGTTACTCTATAAATACTTTTTTGTCTTCTATTATTTTTCCATTTTATATAATTCCAAAAAAGAAATAATAATTTAAATCCTGTGGTGATGTACCCAGCTAGTAAAACATGAACAAACTGGTCTATTTTTTGTTCAGATGGCGGCCATTTCGATGGCGAACAATCATGGTTTATGAGATGATTTCATTAAACCTGATGTACTGCGCAGTCCCGATGCTGGCGTATGGTGTTCAGGACTATGATTGGAGCATCCTGCGTATTCTTCTCCTTTCGATTATCACTCTCTTCGCTGGTTATTTTGCAACACTTATCTGGAATGATATCAGCGATCGGGAGATTGACAAGATTGCTCATCCGGATCGTACGATACCCTCTGGGAGGGTTACCCCTACTCAGTTCTTCATTGTCGCCTTGGTTTTTTCCGCTGTTGTTTTTATAGGTGGGATCCTCATCAGCGTCTGGTGCCTTTTTGTTGTTGGTATGGCGGCACTGTTTGTAGCGTTTCATAATAAATATCTGAAGAAAATCATCAAAATACCCGCGTATTCAGAGATTTTTACGCCCGTCCAGTGGGTTGTTGTCGCCATTTTTGGGTATGTGGCGATTTGGACTGCGTTGCCACAGAGCCATGCTCTGAGTTATGATTTGCCAATTGTTGGGGCGATCGCTTTTGATGTTGATTCATTTTTGAATATGATTTTACTCGTTCTCTTTACTTATTTTGCGGATGATGCTCATGATTTGCCTGAGGGGATTCATGACATTGAGGGCGATAAGAAATTGGGGGTGAGGACGTATGCATCATCATTTGGGATTAAAACATCTGCAAGGATTTCGTTTTTCATGTTTTTCATTTCTGGAATCCTAGGGGTGGTCTTGTATTTCCGAACTGTCTTATCTTTGGTATTCCTGGTTCCTTTCCTCATCGTCTGGTTGTATACCCTCCGGTGGTCCTATCAATATATGAAAAAAGATGAGCAGGAGATGAAGGACACTGGTTTGATCATCGGGCAGAAAGGGTTTAATTATTTTCTTACAGCATTTGATTTGATGTTTCTGGATCTTCTCCTACAGGTGTTGTATCATTCATTTTTTGTTACCTAAGAGTTTCACCATGAGTGCCATCTCTGCCCACATCCGGTTTTCTGCTTCGTCGATGATGACGGATTGGGGGCCATGGGCGACTTCTCTGGTGACTTCTTCGCCGTAGAAGATGGGCATACAATGGATGAAGATGGCATCTGGTTTTGCTTTCTTCATCAGTTCAGGTGTCACGGTGTATCCCTTCAGATCCTTTAAGATCTGTTCCCGTTGGTTTTTGAACCAGATGGAGACCCAGGTGTCGGTGGCGACGACATCAGCGTTTTTTATCTCAGCAAGATCTTCGGTAATAATGAGTTTTGTGTGTTTTTCTTTTGATAGTTCGGTTGCTTTCTCCAGGAAATAGTTCGATGGCCAATGGTTGCGGGGGGAAATCACCGTAACATCCATTCCCATCAGAGTACAACCAAGCATGTAGGAATGGGTGAGGTTATCATCCCCATCTCCTACGAAGACGAATTTTAAACCTTTCAAGGTGTGTTTCTTCTCTTTTATCGTGGTAAGATCAGCCAGAATCTGGGTTGGGTGTTCATCGATGTCTAATCCGTTGATGACTGGGATGGTGGCATGTCTGGCGAACTCATGGAGGTCTTTTTTATCTAATGCTCGGTACATGACAATGTCGGCGTAGCGTGACATGGCAAGAGCGATGTCTTCGACGGTCTCTCGGGTGCCGATCCCAATGTCCTCTTTTGTCAGGGAAATAGCGATACCTCCAAGCATCTGGATGCCATATTCGAAGCTGACCCTGGTTCGGACGGAGGTTCGTTCGAAGATCATGGCGAGTCGTTTTCCTTTGAGGTGTCTAATGTCTTTTCCGTTTTTGTAATCCTTTTTGAGTTGGATGGCAAGGTCGAGTAGTTCAGGAATTTCCTCTTTGACATCAAGGATGGAGAGAATATTCTTATTCATGGGTTCTCCCGAAGAAATCGAGGTTATAAATACTTTTTTGATATGATTGTCTGGGTCTGAGGAATCTTTAAAGAGAGTTTATATGATATTGATTTTATTCCATTGTGAACCACGATGTTTAAGAAAGCTCTCGACCAGCTGTATAATATATATGAAAAAATATTTACAAATATATCTTTTTTTTCCTTTTTGTATATGAAAATCCATGAACCCTCCGTCAAGAAAGAAATCCAGATGGCCAACGTCAAATCAACCGATAAAGTCCTGCAAATCGGCTGCGGAGCGATTCCTTACTCCTTGCGCATCTTTTCCCAAGAGACCCATGCACAGGTCACCGGAATCGATAACCAACCACGAAGCATCGAAAAAGCAAAAAAATTCATTGGCGACAACAAAGACATCCACCTCGAACAAGCAGCAGGGGAGACCTACGATGTCTCTGGCTTTGATGTTATTTTGATTTCCTATGGTGTTGGTGACATCGAAGCGGTCCTGAAAAATACGTTCCACCATCTGAAAACCAGCGGAAGGATCATCCTCCGAAAACCCATCACTGAATCAACCGAGTATATCGACAAGGTACTCAAGGAGCATACGACAGTAAAAATGAAATTATTGCTCTCCCAAGAATCCTACATCATCATGAAACAAAAACCCTATGTCTCATCATGATTCTCGTGACACAACGGATTCCTTCGGGATGCTTGACAGGTCAAGACGCTGCAATCGATATGAGAGTGTTGGTCGAGGAGCGAGCTGTATTCTTGTGGTCAGTCGTTTTCGCAGTCGATGTAAATCAAGGTCTACGGTGAGACCAACTCCCTTTGGGGGGGTCAGGAACTCAAATGATACTGCATTATGTCCTAACGCGGGAGCCTGGCGTAACTGGACGATTTTACAGTCTCCCTGCAGCGGAATCGCCCCATTCTTATCTGTAAAGGTTCCTTCCATGCGACCAGGAAGTTCCCCTAAAATAAAGGCTTTGTACAACCTTCCTTTCTTGTATGGGTCAATATACTCATAGGGATCAGTCGTGGACCAGAACCGCAGATGAATCGTCTTATCTTCCAACCGACCGGTGAGCTCAAAATCAGAAGGATAGAATACATCAAACTCCTTCACATAAATCAATTTATTGTATTTGAAGCAGACGTCACAGAACTCCCAGTACTGTTTCCCATCCGCTGTTAAATAAAACGCACCAATGGAGGGGCCTTCAGAGACCCAGAACATCGAGTTCCCAAAGAATAAGCTCCAGGAATTATCACAGACTCCCCAGACCCAGTCATAACCAAATGGATTATTCTCAGAAGTAAAACTGAGACGTTTCGGGATCTTTAATCGATGATGTGATAACCACCAGCGGATCAGATGACCATAGGTAGAGATGGTTCGATGAGCTTGGGAAATTGACTGCAATGGATTCTGATACGACCAGTTCCCATACGCATGTTCCAGGTATCCTTTCCCTTCGATTGTATAGGATTCTTTCCCTAGTTTCATGCTGCCGGTGATCTCACAGTGAGGGAGGAACCCATAGCGATAGAAATTCAGACCGATGGGAAGATTTCCCCCTGTTGCCTCCTGAGCTATCCAATGGGGTAACGAACGAGCATCATAGGTCGCATCAACAGTGAGATCATATTTGGGATCCTCAACATGGAGATGGTACTGTGGGTACAATCCCTCAAGAGTTGAAGTCTCATAACGAAGTCCAAGACGGTTCTTGACATGAGAGAGCTTTGTTATTTCATCATTTAGGTCTTTATGTGCCACCCATTTTTTTGAGCTGATGTCAAAGAGAACATATTGGAAGAAACAGGATGGGGACTCTTGTTCGTAGGCAAACGAGGTCATCAGGTTCCATCGTCGATGATCCGCCTTGGTCTGAAAGAGCAGTTCACAAGTCCACCATTCCCGCATCACAGGATCATGGTCGCCTTCCTCTTCCGGACTCCAGGGATTCTTCGGTTCATCTGTTGTCATAACGTCAAACCTGATAATGTTTCACACAGTAGATGTACTTCAGGGCAATCCCTAAGGGAATTATAACCTTTTTTAATACCCTGGGTCTTAAAGATTTAAATGCGGCAGTTCAATTCCATGAACGAATAAAAAAGCAAATAGCCAAGTCTATATGCTATCCAAAACGGTGCCCATGCTACAAAAACTCTTTGCCCACCTAGAGACAATGCGGCCCTACACCCTTTTCTGGTGTGGTTTGGTGAGCCTCGCAGGCGCATGTCTCTCCTATGGTGATTTTCCTCCATTAAAGATTTCTCTTCTTGTTTTTTTCATACCTATCCTTGGTTGGATCGCTGGTCTGTATCTTGCGGATTACTTCGACAAAGAGTTAGATTCAATCCAGAAACCTCATCGACCAATCCCTTCCGGGAGGCTCGCCTCTCGTGAAATCCTCATTGTAGGTGCCTGCTATGCAATCCTGGGTTTACTCCTGACCTTGTTACTCCCCCTGCTCAATATCATCTTGGTTTTCATCGTAGGATTCCTTGTCCTAGGGTACGCGAAATATACAAAATCACAAGGACTCCTGGGGAATTTCAACAGAGGCGCAATGACCCTTACGACCTTCCTCTTTGGGGTCGTCTCCATCTCTGGAACCTTTACAATCCCTGTATCACTCTGGTTGATATCCCTTGTCTTCTTCTTCCATGACACGAATAGCAACATCATTGGAGCTATCAGAGACGTCCAAGGGGACAAGAAAGGCGGGTATCATACCACGCCTATAAAATATGGCATCCGAAACACCCTGCTCATATCGGTTTTCCTCAGTATCATCTACCTTGCTCTTACCATAGGAATCATCTCATTGTATCCCCTGATGAATCACCAAACACATTTCCTTATCTTATTCCTCTTGGGGATTCTTATCTTATGCATCATGTATCTCATCTTGTTTCGATCCATGCATTCTCTTACCCAGAAAAAATCCTTATACGCCCATGAATTATTCGTCGCAGAACGCATCATCTTTGCCTCTGCCTTCCTCGTAGGGATTACCTCATCGTTTCTCCTTTCGATTTCCCTTTGTGTCGTCTCTCTGAGTATCACCCTGTTGTCGCAGCATCTCCTCAGAGAACGATACGAACTCACCTAGAGAGTATGAACTGCGTTGTCACCGGAGCCACTGGCTTCATAGGATCAGCACTAGTCAAACGACTCACCCAAGAGGGTCATCATGTACGAGCA
>JALOTN010000066.1 GCA_025457885.1 Thermoplasmatota archaeon
TGGTCCTGCAACCCTGCATCAACAATCCATTGCCATGCTCCATCCTCAAGATACTTTTGGAATGTGCCAAAGACCCCGCGGATAAATGGGTATCGACAATAATCAGAGTTACAGTACCATGCTAATTGCTCGATTAATTCTTTCTGGCCGTTCCCTCTCTGCCAGGGTGATGTGGCGTCGTTGACATTATTAAAATTATGATCATCTGAGAAAGGACCAGGAGTTGGAGTACCTGGTGCTTGTAAATCCCTTACGAGAGGATAGGAGCTGTTCCCATCGCCAGGGAATCCTGCGGGATCCTCATGTTTGGAGTCAAACCACCAGAAAATATCAGCTAAACAACTGGGACCACAAAACGACCATAGACCCCCAACGTAGCGCCAGATGCCCTCGGATGCTTTCCAGTGATCTTGTCGTTGATCGAAATCAGGAAGTCCTTCTGGTGCGTAGTTCGGATACGCTGGAAGGTAATACCAGCCATCTTTGCTAGTGTTTTGTGATGACTGAGATGGTGAAACAGAACTGACAAGACAAACAGAAACCATTGGAAGAAAAAAGGCGATAAGGAAAAAAATTGAATAGATTGTTTCCTTTTTCATTATTCCCCCACAGTATAATCATATAGAGGGGCCTCTTATTTATACGTTTCAGTCCATAGAAAGTATCGAATATTTTTTTGAATGATGTGGTAAAAAGCTTTTATATGTCAGTTTGTAATAACCCTCCCTCATGAAAGGAGAGCTGTCCATGACGCAGGAGTTTGTAAAATGGTTTGAAGATCTCACCATCAACGATGTACCATCAGTTGGTGGGAAAAATGCCTCCCTGGGAGAGATGATTCAGAACCTCGGGAAAAAAGGAGTCCGAGTTCCCTCAGGGTTTGCGATTACCGCCTATGCCTATAAATATATGATTGAGAAAGCAGGCATTGATGTAAAGATTAAGGAAATCCTCAAGGATCTTGATACCCATAATGTGACGGATCTAGCTGCCCGGGGCCAAAAGATACGCAACTTGATTAAAAACACCCCGATTCCTTCGGAGCTTGAGGAGGACATCCGACGACATTACCGGGAAATGGAGTTCCGCTATGGTGAGGATGTCGACGTCGCGGTCCGGAGCAGTGCGACTGCTGAAGACCTCCCGGATGCGAGTTTCGCTGGTCAACAAGAGACCTATCTGAACGTCCGAGGAGAGGATGATCTCATTGAGAAAGTCCGTGATTGTTTCGCTTCGCTCTTCACGAATCGTGCGATCTCCTATCGTGTGGACAAAGGCTTTGACCATTTCTCCGTGTATCTCTCCGTAGGTGTCCAAAAGATGGTCCGCTCAGACCTTGCCTGCTCCGGAGTCATGTTCTCAATTGACACAGAGAGCGGGTTTACCAACGCGGTGTACATCACTGGTGCGTATGGACTGGGGGAAAACGTGGTGCAAGGAGCCGTCAATCCAGACCAGTTCTACGTGTTCAAACCAACGTTGGTGAAAGGATTCAAGCCGATTCTGGAAAAGAAACTTGGCTCAAAAGAAAAACGTCTCATCTACGGGACAACCGGGACGAAACAAACAAAGGTATCCCCTGAGGATAAAGCAAAATTCGTTGTCAACGATGATGAAATCCTGACGCTTGCCAACTGGGCATGCATCATTGAGGATCATTACAAGAAACCCATGGATATCGAATGGGCAAAGGACGGACAGACCAAGGAGTTGTTCATCGTCCAGGCACGCCCAGAAACGGTCCATTCGCAGAAAGACATGGCGACCATGAAGACCTATGTCCTAGATGAGAAAGGAAAACTACTGGTCGAGGGCGAAGCAGTCGGCAGTAAAATCGGACAAGGAGAAGTCAACGTCATTGAGAATGCAAAAGACATCAGTCAGTTCAAGAAAGGCCAAGTCCTGGTCACAGATATGACCGACCCAGACTGGGAGCCGATTATGAAGATCGCTGGAGCGATTGTGACCAACCGCGGTGGACGAACCTGCCATGCTGCGATCATCTCCAGAGAACTGGGGATCCCCTGTGTGATTGGTACAGGAAACGGAACAACCTTCATCAAGAACGGCTCCAAGGTCACCATTGACTGTTCAGAGGGAGTCGGCAGAATCTATGACGGTCTCCTAAAGTATCATGTCGATGAGGTGAAACTTGATCAACTCCCCCAAACCAAGACCCAGATCATGATGAACGTCGGAGTCCCAGAACAAGCGTTCCAGCAGGGACAAATCCCGAACAACGGTGTAGGTCTGGCACGAGAAGAGTTCATCATTAACTCCCACATTGGTATTCATCCCCTTGCGTTAATCCACTACGATGAGCTGAAGAAGAAAGCCTCGAAGGATAAGAAGATCGCCGAGGTCATCAAGAAAATCGATGAACGCAGCGTCGGCTACGAAAACAAAGTCGAGTTCTTCATCGACACCCTCGCACGTGGGATATCCAAGATCGCCGCGGGATTCTACCCCTATGATGTGATCGTTCGGATGTCTGATTTCAAGACAAACGAGTACGCAAACCTGATCGGTGGATACCTCTACGAACCTGAGGAACACAACCCGATGATCGGATGGCGAGGAGCCTCCCGGTATTATGATGAGACATACAAACCAGCCTTCGGCCTGGAATGCATCGCTCTGAAGAAAGCACGCAACGATATGGGACTAACCAACATTAAACCCATGATCCCCTTCTGTCGAACCCCTGAGGAAGGACGTAAGGTCATCCAGGTCATGAACGAATATGGTTTAAAACAAGGGGAGAATGGCTTAGAAGTCTACGTCATGTGCGAAATACCCTCTAACGTCATCGTCGCGGATCAATTCTCAGAAATCTTTGATGGTTTCAGCATCGGATCAAACGATCTTACACAGCTGACCCTAGGGTTGGACCGGGACTCAGACCTTGTCGCTCATATCTTTGATGAACGCAACGATGCAGTGAAACGACTCGTCTCCCAGGTCATCAGTGTCGCCCATAGCCACCGTCCACGCAGAAAGGTCGGAATCTGCGGTCAAGCACCCTCTGATTTCCCAGAGTTTGCCGAGTTCCTCGTGGAATGCGGCATCGACAGCATCTCCTTAAATCCAGATACGGTCATTAAGACACGGTTGAAAATCGCAGAGACAGAGCGCCGACTCGGGAGATAATCCTCCTCCTTTTTTTCTTTTTAGAATAAAAAAAAAAAATTTGATTGAAAAAAAAGTAAGGAATCCTCCTGGTTGCAGAAGCTATGAACATCGTGCCACTTGTCTGTCTCAAAAACACTCGTCTCTATGATGGGAAAGAAGGCAATGAAGTATCTTTGGACAATGTGCTAAGACAGGTTGAAAAAGATTCCTTGCTCTATGTGCTGGATTTGGATGGCATTGAGCGAGATAACCCGAATCTTGAGATATACCAACGGCTCGCTGAACACTGCGTCCTCTGGATCGACAATGGGCCTCGGCGAATCGATGATGTGATGGATACAATCATGTCTGGGGCGACAAACCTCACCTTGCGGGAAGAGCTATGGCCTACTATGGATATGTCCGGTGTCCAGGAGCTTACGGATGATGAGATTTACTTGGATAAAACAAGGCAGTACCAAGAGCAGAAATCACTGCATATAGGATACAGCGGAGATGTCGGCATCATCGTATTTGATGAAACAGTGATGTATGGTGGTCTTCCGAAAGAACCTATGGGGATTCAAAAGAGGTATCTTTATACAAACTCTCTTGAGAACCTTTCGTTGTGGACTGAACAAGGACTTAGTGGGATCATCATTGATTTGAAGAAAAAAACCGGAGCAGTCTGATGGATTCTGAGGCAAAAATCGTACTTGCGTTTCTTTTCAACAGAAGTGGAAAAACCTCCTTGTCAGAGGCGGAACTGTATCTGCCATTATCGATGGAGTTAGGATGGTTCTCCACCAAGGAAGCACAGCAGTTCGTCCGATACGTAATAAAAAGAGAGCTGGTGGTGCGAAAAGAAGGTATGCTTACCCCGAATTTCCCAGTAGATACAGTCAAGATACCTATCGGTTTTACTCCATCGAAAAAAACGTTCAACGATACATCTGATACAGGGAAAGGAAAAAACTGCGTTGAGGAAATCATCACCCTGATTTCTGAGTACACGACTCAGGATAAAACCCGGGTTGCAGAGGAGATAAAAAAAGAGGAAAGAGAAAAGAATCTTTTTGCTGAGGTCACGGCGTTATTGGTGGCTCGCAGACAAGGGGTGGACGTCTCTGAGTGGTACCCGTTCATTGAAAAGTTTTTTATGAAAGGAAATACAGGATGATAGGGAGTAGTAAAACCCCCATGCAATGACTTCGTCGTACACCCCAGCAAAGAGGGAGAAAACCGATGCTGGTGGCGACAAGCAGCACCATCAACCCAAAAAACCCTGTAAAGAGGAGAACGAGAGCACCGACGAAAAACAGGGTGAACAGTACCAATTTCTGATAGGGGATGATGTGGAATTTTCCTGCAAAGATTCGACCGATGAAGAGTGTGAAGAAAAACGAAAGAGCGCCACTTAGCAGAAGGAACATGAGCAGGTAGAGTAGTTCTAGTGGCATAGCAGGGGAATCCCATGGTTCAATGGGCATTAAATCCTTAATCGCGATCGTGACCCCGCTGCGTGCCCGTTCAATAAGGAATAGCATCAGAGTAACAGAGAAGGTAGCCGCAGTGTTCACCGCAGAGAGGGTGACGATGGTTTGTTCATGACTTGCTTTTTGTCGGAGGTTCATTGCAAGAACGGTACCGGTCGCAGTGGTCAGACCAGGGAGGAGGGAGACGAAGATGCCTGCGGTACTACCAGTAAGGATGGAGACCACCGTAGATTTTTTTTCGATGCTGTTTTGGGTGAGTGGTTCGACCTTCTGGTGAGGGATGGTTGGTTTGGTAAACACCGAGGTTAAAAGGGGAGGCATCCCAAATAATCCAGCAAGTGCAGGGAATAACACAGGAGCAGGCAGACCGATTGGTGAGGCGAGATGTACCTCAAAGATAATCAAACCAAAAACTCCTGAGAGGGTGAAGACGAAAGCAGCAAAGAGTATCCCAAGAAGTGAGGGGAGTTTTCCTGATCCACCGAATTCAGTGATCCTTGTTTTTTCTGTTAGAATCATGAGAAGGACGATGGAGAAAAGCACCCAGAGCATCACCTCTTTAATAGTGTCATAGAACGCGATTGGTGGTCCGAGGAGGAACCAAAGTGGGTAGAGCAGTGCGAAGCAGATAAGAATTGCTCCGTAACTTCCGAGTGCGGCGAGTGCCACTGCCTTGTACCCTTCTCCTTTGAGGAGGAGTGTGTGTGCGGGGAGTACGGAAAGAGCGGTTTCTTCTTCTGGTGCTCCGATGAATGTAGAAGGGATAGTATCATGGAATGAATGAGAGACGGAAACTGAGATCATGAACCCGGCGATGAGTAGGAGGATGAATGGTTCTGAGATGCCATAGGTAAATAAAGGGCTGCAGCTGGCAACGATGGTACTTGAGAAGGATACAAGGAGTAAGGCGACGTTGTTTACATGGAGACCCGGTAGGAGACCTGTTATGATCCCAAGACAGACGCCTGCGATGCAAAAAAGAATAATAAGAAGGAAATCAAGCATGGGTTATCCCTCGGTTCTCCATATTCCATGGTTGTTTTCTGTTGCTTTGAGGAGGTATCTGCAGATGGTCGGGTCGTAGAGGAATCGTGCGGCAACGCTGACAAGGTCTCCTTTTGATGCGCCATGAGGGCATTTTGATTGGTACAGGACATCGATGGAATATTCTCCATCGGCGCTGGTGAGGATGTAAGATGATAATCCTGTTTGGGAGATGATTCCGGTGACATTGATGTTGGTGTCGAGGTAGTGCTCTGGGTTGAGCGCGAGTTGCCAGAGGGGAAAGGAACGTGTGGGCCATTTTTGCAGGATGATGATGCATTGGGGGCTGTTGACCATGAGTTCCCATTGGTTTTTGTATTGTTGTACTTCACCGGTGGCTTGAATAAGATCTCCATATTCGACAGTGATGTTTCCTTCGAGATAAATTGTTGCTGAGGTGGTGTTGTTTTGTGTGTCTCGGATGGTGATGAGTTGCGTTCCATAGGATGTTGTCCGGTATTCGGTGACCATCCCCTGGACGATGACTTGTTGTCCGTTGTATGTCTGGAGTGATGAGAGGTTGACCTGAATTGGTTGCGAGAGTAATGTGAGAAGGTACAAGCCAAGTAGTGATCCGACGGTGATGTAAATAACGAGATATTTGAATTTCATGTGTTTCCCCCAGACTGTATTTTATTGAATTGAAAATATAGTTTCTCTTTATTTAATTTTTGTTTTTGTTTTTTTTCTTTTCTTCTTATCTGAAGAGGGAGAAAACTTTATAATGCGGGTTAATCTTCCTGCCACAATAATTACGACTGGTGGGAGTTATGGTACGAGAAGTTGTTCTCAAAGTCTCAGAAGCATTCCAGCAGGATGTTGGGTACGGGCGAGCACGAATAGATCAGCAGACACGTGAGGATCTGGATCTTTCGATAGGTGATGTGATTGAGCTTGAGGGTACGAAAGTAACTGCGACGTCTGTGTGGCGGGCGCATCCATCTGATGAGGGGAAACGTCTTGTTCGTATTGATAATTTGACGAGGAAAAACGCGGGGACTGGATTGGGGGATCGTGTGAAGATCAGACGGGCAGAGGTAAAAGAGGCTCGGGATGTTGCTCTTGCTCCGTTGATGCCCGAGGGTCAGCGTATCGAGTTTGGGATGGGTATTGATGTTATCATCAAGAAAAATATGCTGCGTCGGCCTATTACGAAAGGTGATGAGATTATCATCCCAGGGATTGCGTTTTTTGGGAATGCGTTGCCGTTTGTCATTGTTGATACGAATCCGCATGGGATTGTGATGATCACGGAGCGGACGGTATTACATGTGAAGGAGGAGGCTGCGAAGATCATCGAGGAGGAAGGCCCTCGAGTGAGTTATGAGGATATCGGTGGTTTGCATCTTGAGATTCAAAAAGTCCGTGAGATGATTGAGTTGCCGTTGAAGCACCCAGAGTTGTTTGACCGATTAGGGATTGACCCGCCGAAGGGGGTTCTTTTACATGGACCACCAGGGACGGGGAAGACGTTGATTGCTAAAGCGGTGGCTAACGAGTCTGGTGCGAATTTCTATACGATTAATGGCCCAGAGATTATGAGTAAATTCTATGGTCAAAGCGAGGAGAACCTCCGGAAAGTCTTTGAGGAGGCTCAGAAGAATGCTCCCTCTATTGTGTTCCTTGATGAAATCGATGCGATCGCTCCGAAACGTAGTGAAGTGCATGGTGAGGTGGAACGACGTGTTGTCTCTCAGCTTTTAACATTGATGGATGGGTTGAAAGGTCGTGGGAAGGTTATTGTGATTGGGGCGACGAACATCCCTGATGTCATTGATCCTGCGTTACGACGGCCAGGGCGGTTTGATAGGGAGATCCGTATCGATGTCCCTGATCGGAATGGGCGTAAAGAGATCCTGTTGATTCATACACGGGGGATGCCGATCAACCCGAGTCTTGGGGAGATGTACACCGGAGAGACGGTTAGCGAGGAGAAAATTGTTTCTACGCTTAAACAGGGTTTGAAGAAGATTCATATCTCTGATTTGCTTCGGAGTATGCTGCGTTCGAAGGATAAGAATAAACGAGCGGAGGTGGTCGGGAACTATCTTGATGTCGTGTTTTCATCCTTTAAGGAGCAACTCCCGCCGTTGTTCTATGAGAAGGTTGTTCGGTTGATTGCTGAGGAGATTACGAATCTATTGCCGGTTGATTTGGATGATACTGAAGCGAATGTCAGTGCGGAGCAGCAGATTGGTGAGCGTTTAACCGCTATCCGGGAGAACCCGGAGGAGTTCATCAAACGGATCTCAAAGGAGTCATTACTTGATGAGATTGCGGATATCACCTATGGGTTCGTGGGAGCAGATCTTGCTGCATTAGCCCGGGAAGCTGCGATGAACGCGCTGCGACGGTACCTCCCGGAGATTGATTTGGAAAAACCAATCCCGATTGAACTGCTGGAGAAGATGGAGGTCACGTTGGATGATTTTAAGAGTGCCCATCGGGGGATTGAGCCGTCCGCGTTACGGGAGTTCTTCGTGGAAATCCCAAAGATCAGCTGGGATGATGTCGGTGGCTTGGATGATGTAAAACAGAGTCTGAAGGAAGCAGTGGAATGGCCATTGACTCAGCCGGAGGTGTTCAAGCGGATGGGGATTCATGCACCTCGTGGGATCCTCCTCTATGGTCCTCCAGGGACAGGGAAGACGTTGCTGGCAAAAGCAGTCGCTCATGAGTCCAAGGCGAATTTCATCTCTATTAAAGGACCTGAGGTGCTCAGTAAATGGGTTGGGGAAAGCGAAAAAGCGGTCCGTGAGTTGTTCAAGAAAGCTCGCCAGGTGGCTCCGACGATTGTGTTCCTTGATGAGATTGATTCAATCGCCCCACGTCGTGGGACCTTTGAAGGGTCTCATGTGACCGAGAGTGTGGTAAATCAGTTACTCACCAGCATTGATGGTATGGAAAGCATGGAGGGTGTCGTGGTGATTGGTGCGACGAATCGACCTGATATCATAGACCCGGGGTTATTACGGCCTGGTCGGTTTGACCGTTTGTTGTTGATTCCAGCGCCAGATAGTGTATCCAGGTTGGAGATTTTCAAGATCCATACAAAGGATATGCCACTAGCCAAGGATGTTTCTCTGGATGATCTGGCGGAGAAGACTGTTGGGTTCTCTGGCGCGGATATCGATGCGCTCTGTCGTGAGGCAGCGATGATTGCTTTACGGGATGATATCAATGCTAAAGAGGTTCGTAAGGCTCATTTTGAGCGTGCGTTGTCTGAAGCACGGGGAAGTTTGACGGATGAGGTGATAAAGTATTATAAGAAAGTCAAGGATGATATGGGGAGTAGCATCGCCAAAAAGGATAAAAAAGAACGTGACATTCAATATATGTAAGTTTGTATAAAAAAAACAAGAGGGATATGATGAAAGTACTGGAGAGTGATTTGAGAGGAAAAACGGTTATGAGTGAGGAGGGCTTGTACCTCGGCATTCTGAGGAATTCACTGGTGGACGGGAGAACTGGTCAGTTGCTCAGTATTCTTGTGGAGCCATCTGAGGATATTGATCCTCGGCTGTATCATCTGGATGAGGTTGGCCATTTGGTGTTCCCATTTGAGGCTATCCGATCTGTAAAAGATGTCATTATCGTTGGTGGGAACTAAGAGGCAGTCCTCTTATTTTCTTCTTCTTTTTTTCTTCTGTTTTTTGTATGTTTTTCAGGAGAAACTAGGTGCTGTAGATTGTTTTGGGGGGACCCCTTCATTTCGTGTGGAACTGTTGTAAGGATGTAGTCGCTGTGGAAAAGAATGGTGACGTCAGTAGTCTTGAACGT
Source organism: Thermoplasmatota archaeon (assembly GCA_025457885.1). Classification (GTDB taxonomy): domain Archaea; phylum Thermoplasmatota; class E2; order DHVEG-1; family DHVEG-1; genus SM1-50. The sequence continues at coordinate 9,432 of JALOTN010000066.1, forward strand.
ATATGCGTTTTGAACTATTTGAATATTGTCATTTTTTTAAATATATTATTAAAAAAATATTTAGATGAAAACTATGCGTGCTACCTGTTTCCATGCGAAATCATCCCCTCCCCCTATCTCCGATACAACAGGAGAAAAAATAATTATAAATTGACACAAAAATTTATTATACCGTAACCCCTTACAACCCCCACGAGGAGGCGTGTTTTATTCCAAAAGAGACAGTCAGTAGAGACATATTCAGCCATCTACTCAGCAACGAAGGGTTATTCACAGACCGGGAAGTCATGCGATCATCCTATATGCCTGAAATCCTTCCCCATCGGGAAAAAGAAATCAACGATCTAGCGAATATTTTAGTACCAGCGTTGAAAGGTGAATCACCATCGAATGTATTCATCTATGGAAAAACAGGAACCGGAAAAACCGCGGTCGTCAAATTCGTAGGAAAAGAACTTTTAAAGAAAGGGGAACAGACCGGCAAGAGAGTCAATTTTATTTATATGAACTGCGAAATCGTTGACACCCAGTACCGTCTCCTGCAAAACATCGCCAACCGTTTTATCAACGAATGGAACGACCATGTCCCCTTCACCGGATGGCCTACCGATGAAGTCTACTCAAAGGTGAAAGGGATGATGGATAAGGAAAAAAGCGTCACCGTCATCGTCCTTGATGAAATTGACAA
>JALOTN010000100.1 GCA_025457885.1 Thermoplasmatota archaeon
AAAGAACTCATCGCCAAGGCAAAACAACTCAAAAAAGTCATCATCGGACCAGCGACCGTCGGAGGCATCGTCCCTGGTGCCTTCAAGATAGGAAACACCGGTGGGACCATCGAGAACATCATGGATTCCAAACTGCACCGACCCGGTTCCGTCGGATTCGTCTCAAAATCCGGTGGACTAAGCAACGAAGCCTACAACATCGTCTCACAGAACACCGACGGACTCTATGAAGGAATCGCCATCGGTGGAGACCGCTACCCCGGGACCACGTTACTAGATCATCTGCTCCGTTATGAAAAGAACCCTGCCATCAAGATGCTCGTCTGTCTTGGTGAAGTCGGGGGATCCGATGAGTACACCATCGTTGATGCCCTGAAGAAAAAACAAATCACCAAACCACTCGTCATGTGGGTAACAGGTACATGCTCTAAAGCATTCAAAACCGAGGTGCAGTTCGGACATGCGGGAGCAAAAGCAGGATCTGAATCAGAAACCGCTGATGCAAAGAATGCAGCCCTCAAAGCAGCAGGCGCTGTTGTGCCCAGCTCCTTTGATGATTACGGGGAGAAGATCGCCATGGTCTACAAAGACCTGGTAAAAAAGAAGATTATCATCCCAAGGCCAGAGCCACCTGCCGTCAAAGTTCCCATGGATTACAACGCAGCAGTCAAAGCAAAACTCGTCCGCAAACCAGCTAACTTCATCTCTACAATCTCCGATGATCGCGGTGAAGAACTCCTCTATGGAAACATGCAGATTTCTGAGGTGTTCAAGAAAGACATCGGCATCGGCGGAGTCCTCAGCATCCTATGGTTCAAACGACTGCTTCCAGATTATGCGACAAAGTTCATCGAAATGGCCATCATGGTGACCGCAGACCATGGCCCTGCTGTCTCTGGTGCACATAACACGATTGTCGCGACCCGCGCAGGAAAGGACTTGATTTCCTCTCTTGTCTCAGGCATGCTCACCATCGGACCACGATTCGGTGGCGCAATCGATGGAGCAGCACAAATGTTTTCTGAAGCCTACGATGCAGGTAAAACACCGCAGCAGTTCGTCGATGACATGAAAACAAAAGGCGTCAACATCCAAGGTATCGGACATCTCATCAAATCCATCCACAACCCGGATATGCGGGTGACGATCATCAGCTCCTATGCCAAGAAACACTTCAAAAGCACACCACTGCTAGATTACGCACGAGAAGTCGAAAAAATCACCACCTCAAAACGGGATAACCTGATTTTGAACGTGGACGGATGCATTGGTATCTGCTTTGTTGATCTCCTCCGCTCAGAGCTGACGAAACAAGAGGCGGATGACTATATCAAGATGGGTGCGCTCAACGGATTATTCGTCCTTGGTCGTAGCATCGGTCTTATCGGTCATTACCTGGACCAGAAACGCCTGAAACAAGGATTGTACCGACACCCATGGGACGATATTGCCTACATGCTGCCAGAAAAGGAAAAATAAATCTACAACCTGCGAGCCAGTCTTTCAGCTCTGCATCTTTTTTTTTTTTTTAATTGACTAATTCGATATCAACCCACAGAGCGGAACCAAGATACATAATAAATTCACCATTAAACAAATAATCGAATACATCACAGGTATTGATTCCAATTTTTATTCCAATAAAACCCACTGTAGCAGGGTATTTTTTCGATGCATACCCATCAGTACCACCAACCACCCATCGTGTTCCATCGATTGGAAGTGACCCTCGCATGTTTCCTTTAAACGCCTTGATTCCAAGCAAGCCAATGGTAGTTACCCACCCCTCGGATAGGTCACCGTCTAAATGACTTAGACTAATCCTATTTGGCACTGCGAAAGGATTCAGCCAACAAAAAACAGTAAGGAAGAAATACATATACAAACCGATGCCCCATAGTATCATGTTTTCCGCATATCGATATAACCAATTAAAAAAAAGACCGCCAGGGTTTTCAAACACAGTTTGATTCGTTATTCCAGCAATCAAGCAGAAGAGGTTCCCGTCATCCCCCTGAGAGAATACAAGAGTCGGAAGCACTGTTTTTAGACCATTCATCATGTTCTGATTTTGATATGAGTGTGTGACAAATCTCTGAGCCCTCTCAACACTCATCCCCCTTGGTAACAACCCATACTTGTCCAACTCCACTACAGCATCCTTGAAGATGGGAATTGCTTCCTGCCTAGTTGATGTCTGATTCAATCGTGCCCTGAATTCAACCAGATACGATTCTAGGTTCTGATATTGTTCTCTGGTAAGTTTCACTGTGGTATCCCCGTATCCCTGGATGCCACAAGCCTGGGTGGTGACTTCCACCAGGTCATCATCTTGGGATGCTGTGACAATCTGAACATTGATTGTTGGTACTATTGCTGTACCTATCAAAAGAAGGATGATTCCTAAAATCATCAATTCTCTTTTCATTTACGTTCCCCCGCTTATAGATATTATAACCTTGTTCTCCTATAAAAACTATCTTCTATGTCCTTTCTCTCTTTTATAAACCATGTAGTCAGATTATTCATTAAAAATACCGATAAAGTATCCACTTCAAATGAAAAATAAAAGGAGGGAAGTATCACGGATGAATACTTCTGTCTTATTTTGCAAGCGCTATTTCAATGGAGGAGACGTTCGAGGTTCGTCCTTCTTCGTTGGTGATGGATTCTGTTCCGATGCGTATCTCTTTGATTTTTGCATCTTGGACAAACCTGTTTCTGGTAATCTCTGCGGCATCGACCGCTCTGCTGATTGCTCTGCCTCGTGCCTTGATGACGACTTCGGTAGATCCGCTGTTGAATTGCGTGACGACTGCCAGAACGTAGCTCATGGGTGGTTTGTTTCCTACATAGAT
>JALOTN010000015.1 GCA_025457885.1 Thermoplasmatota archaeon
CATGAGTAATTTAATAAATTCTTAAAACCTCCTACTATTATAGAGAGGAAGAACAGAAAAAAATTAGGGGTCCAATATGAAGAATCGTTTAATCAAAAACATCGGAGGGTTGTCATACGACAACACTGCTAGTACATTCCTCGCTGCAGACACATCTGATACAACCCCCCGCCATCACGATTCAGTCATGATAACGACACTAGTGGTGAAGGACCTTGGAAGAAGCCTCCTTATAATACCTCCGGAGACGACATCACGACCTGCAGAGCAAGGAAATACGATACTTCCCGCGATCACGCGTGTATTTCCTGTCCCCTATCGCTCTTCGAAAAAAACCTTGCAGGTCAGATATTCCAAATCATATCTGATGTCACTCTCCTAACACCTTCTCTTCATTTCCTTCACCCCTTCCCCTTTTTTCTTCATACTTATAATGATAGATATTGATTTTAAGAAGAATGATGAAAAGAAACTATTTTTTAAAAAAAAAGAAAAAAAAAGGAGAAGATAGGGTTAGGCAGGGATGACCCAGACACCTAACAGTAGTCGCTGGGTGATGATACCCCGGAAATCACTGTAGGGGAGATACCCGCAGCACGGGTACTCACCATAGGTTTCTGTGAGGATTTGTGTCGATCGGTCTTGTCCGATGATTGCACTTACTTCAAGGACTTTTATGGGGAGGAACCGGAAACCAATGGAGGCGGATTTATCCAGACTTGTGATCGAGCCGACCAGCCAGATTCGAGACTTCCCAAGAAACGGGATTTTCACGGGAAGCGTCGCCCATTCGCTCTCTGCTCCCCGGGAATCCTTCGCTTTGGCTTTCACCGTGAATGTCTGCTTGGTATCCCAGGTGTGATTCACAACAAGTGCAGTTCCAGAATCAAACGGCCCCAGCCAGTCGGTGGTCGTTCCATCACCCCAGTCCACAAAATAGGACACCTGCTGGTCCTCCGGGTCGAGAGATACAAGAGTATATTCATAGGTGACCCCTGGTTTTCCCTTCGCTGGTCCGCTGATTGATGGTTTGGCAGGAGCAGAGTTATTCGTTATCCCCAGATATTCCCTTAGAAACTCATCCCAGTGGGTGTTCATAGCAAAATTCGTCTGTTCATAGGGCGATGGTAATGTCTCATATCGCAGACTATCATTATAATCCCCGGCGCGTCGTGGGAAGTAGATGCTTAACCCATGAACAGGATCACCAGAGAGATGATTATTGGCAATCACCGCGGTGTCCATGGTGGTTTGTATTTCTTCCCGGATGCTGGTAAACTCTGGGTCACTGATGGTGCACAGATCAAGAAAATCATAAAAATCAATATAATAATCAATGTACCATAACCGGGCATACACCCGTGCACTCTCAAGAGCCGTGGTTATTTGCTCTTGATATTCATCTAAATGATCCAGGAGGTAAACCGCTAATCCATCGACTGATTCTTCAAGACTTGATACATAACTCAGGTTCGTCGCCGCCATCGTCGTCTTCATCCGGTCCTGTGTATAATCATGGGGGACGAAATGATCCACCATCGTAACACAAAATTCAGAGGGAGTCATACTTGGGTCATTCTTCAGATCGGTGAATGCGAGCACATAAGGCCAATCATACAACATCCCGCATTCTGGGTAAGCGATAAAGTAACGGACACAGGAGTTGATCTGATAGGCTACCTCCATATTCCCCGTCATGCAGGTCTCAATCCCAAGGATGTCCAGTTTGTCTGCACCGTTGCTGGTGATCTGATTTAATGCATCCAACAGCTCAGGCATGGTGATCATCTGACCCCGTCCATGTTCATCCCAACAGACTCCTTGCCAGCCACACCCCTTGTTACTTGAGATGAACAATGCGTAATTCTCTGCAGAAAGCTCATCTTTAATCTTAGTGACGAACTGGACAAGCGTGGCAGGATCATCCATGCTCGACTCCGCAGGCCATGTCTGTTGCACGAGAGTCGTTCCATCCAGATAATACAGCTTGGTATCCGAAGCGGTGTTCTGATCGATGAGCACAGAGATTGCAACCTGCTCAGAGGCTCCACATGCTCTGATGTTCTGCAGCACCTGACCTTGCGCTGCTGAGAGATTGTTAGTGGTAATAGCAGCCTGGCCTACACCACTGACAAACACAGTGATGAGGATCATACAAAACAATTGTTTTCCAAGATGGTTCTTCTTCATGGTCTTTCCCCTAATACTCTGTTATGAGGCGTATTTCATATAAGACTTCTTTTGGTTTTTTTGTACAAAAACCCACTCCAATATCCTTTTTGTTAAAAAGAACAAAAAACAGATACGCCTGTTTTTTTTCCAACCAAAATGACTTTGAATGATGAAAAGTTATATATGAATCATTTTCACTTCTGGTTCGGCGAGGGGAACAGCCTAGCCCCGTAGTGCAGCGGTTAGCACAAGAGACTCTGGATCTCTAGACACCAGTTCGAATCTGGTCGGGGCTGTCCAATGAGTGTGGGGACCATGGAGTCAACAGAGCAAGTAACCAAGGATTTTATCCGGGAAATCATTGATGAGGACAACAAAACGAATAAGTACAATGGTAGGGTCCATACCCGATTTCCCCCGGAACCGAACGGGTACCTCCATATCGGTCATGCGAAATCCATCTGCCTGAATTTCGGAATCGCTGAGGAATACAAAGGCTTCTGTAACCTCCGGTTCGATGACACAAACCCAGCCAAAGAGGAGCAGGAGTACGTCCAGTCCATCATCGATAACGTTAAATGGCTTGGCTTTGACTGGGAGGATCGTTTGTTCTTCGCATCCGATTATTTTCCTCAGATGTACGAGTATGCCCTGCAACTGATAAAAACAGGGAAAGCGTATGTCGATGATCTCCCTGCGGATCAGATCACGGAATATCGTGGGAACCTGACAAAACCTGGGAAGAACAGCCCGTTTCGAGACCGCTCCATCGAGGAGAACCTTGATTTATTCCAACGGATGAAGGCAGGGGAGTTTGCTGATGGTCAGAAAGTCCTGCGTGCGAAAATCGACATGAGTCATCCGAACCTGAACATGCGCGATCCTGTGATGTATCGGATCCTGCATGCGAGCCATCATCGGTCTGGTGATGCTTGGTGTATTTACCCGATGTACGACTGGGCGCATGGCCTGGAGGATTCTCTCGAAGGGATTACTCATTCTATCTGTACTCTTGAGTTTGAGAATCATCGACCCTTATATGATTGGTTCCTGGATGCCCTGGGGGTGTATCATCCGCAGCAGATTGAGTTCGCCCGGTTGAATCTGACTTATACCGTGATGAGTAAGCGGTTGCTGCTGCAATTGGTGGATGGTAACTTTGTCTGTGGCTGGGATGATCCTCGTCTGCCCACCATCAGTGGGATGCGTCGTCGAGGCTACTCCCCGTCAGCGATCCGGTTGTTCTGTAAACGCATTGGTGTTGCAAAATTCAACAGCATCGTTGATTTCGAGTTCCTGGAGCATAACATTCGGGAGGATTTGAATAAAACAGCCCCTCGGTTCATGGGAGTCCTTCGTCCATTAAAGATCATCATCGATAACTACCCAGCGGGTCAGACCGAGGAGCTAGAGGCGGTCAATAACCCGGAAGACCCAGGGATGGGATCCCGGAAGATACCCTTCTCACAGACATTGTATATCGAGCAGGATGATTTCATGGAGAACCCACCTAAGGATTATTACCGACTCGCGCCAGGTCGAGAGGTTCGTCTCCGATACGCCTATTTCATCAAATGCACCGACGTGATCAAGAAAGATGGAAAACCAATCGAGCTGCATTGCACCTATGATCCTGCTACGAAAGGAGGGTACGCACCGGATGGTCGGAAAGTGAAATCCACGATTCATTGGGTGTCAGCATCCCATGCGATACCTGCGGAAACACGGCTGTATGACCGGTTGTTTACAATTGCGGATCCCGCCGGACAGAAAGGCGCTGATTTCAAAGAGTTCCTCAACCCACATTCCCTTGAAGCGCTTCGTGATTGCCGTGTCGAACCAGCGATTGCAACCCTCAACGCGTTTGATCGTTTCCAGTTTGAACGTCTGGGGTATTTCTGTGTCGACCCATCGACAACGAAGAACGCACTGGTGTTGAACCGCACGGTTGAACTGCGTGACTCCTGGGCGAAACACCAGAAAACCGCACAAAAGAAATAACCAAGAATTACTCGAATGCATATCCTTAAATAAAATCAAAGAATCCCGGTATGAGTCACCTAGCCCCGTGGTGTAGTGGCAACATTTTGGCCTTTGGAGCCAACGTCGGCGGTTCAAATCCGCCCGGGGCTGCTTTTTTCACACTCCATACTAAATGATGAGATGGGAGCCTGTTTTTTAGACATAATTAGGCAAAGTATATGTTTAAATACAGCATGATGAATACAACCGCAATATTAGGAAGTCATAAATATGTATAGAGAAGAAGGACGCGGTCGTTATGGGGGCGCACCACGAGAAATGCATAAAGCGACCTGTGCAGATTGTGGGAAAGAATGTGAAGTTCCGTTTAAACCGAATGGTACAAAACCTGTGTACTGCAGGGATTGTTATCAGCAACACCGACCACAACGATACTAGTAAAAAAATAAATGTAATATTAAATTCATAATTTTTTTACTATCTCTTTTCTTTTTTTTTTGTTACTCGAAAATTCTCCTTAATAGAAGATTTTTTATAACAATGACTGCTAGGTGCCTGCATGGCGATATTCACCGGGTTTGGAAGCGATAATCATTCAGGTGTGCATCCGGAGATACTTCATGCCCTTCAGAGCGTCAACGACGGGTATGTCATCGCCTATGGGGACGATGAATACACCATTCAAACTATTAAAAAACTCAAGCAGGTGTTCGGCAAAGACACCGCTATTTTCTTCGTCTATAATGGGACTGCGGCAAACATTTTGGGGCTTCGTAGTGTGACTGACTCGTTCCATTCGATTCTTTGTGCAGAGAGTGCGCATCTTACGGTCCATGAATGTTGCGGTCCAGAGAATTATATTGGTACAAAACTCGTCAATATCCCTACCTCTGATGGGAAACTCACGGTGGACCTGGTGCAACCGTATTTGATTGGAGTAAATGACCCGCATATGGCTCAGCCGCATGTGATGTCTATCACCCAGGCGACCGAGCGGGGGACCACCTATCGACCAAAAGAGATTCAGGCGCTAGCGAAATTTGCGCATCAACATCAGATGTTGTTGCATATGGATGGTGCCCGGTTGTGTAACGCGGCCGCCTTCCTTAAGACGGGTCTGCGTGAGATCTCTGGTGCCTGCGGGGTGGACGTCTTGTCCTTTGGGGGAACCAAGAACGGGATGATGTATGGAGAGGCAGTGGTGTTCTTCAACAAGGATCACGCGAGGTATTTTGAGTTCATCCGCAAACAAGGGATGCAGCTGACCAGTAAGATGCGGTACATCTCCGCACAGTTCAGCGCGTTTCTTAGAGATGAGCTTTGGTTGCGCAATGCCTCGCATGCTAATGAGATGGCGCACCTGCTGGCCCAACAGCTCCAAGAGATCCCCGGAATAAAGATTTCTCAGAAGGTGGAGGCCAACATGGTCTATGCCATTATCCCGAATCAGAGTATCCTACGGCTGCAGAAACAGTATTATTTCCATCGGTTCAATGAACGCACATGCGAGGTGCGGCTTATGTGTTCGTTCACCACGCAACCTGAGGATATCCTGCGGTTTGCTCAGGCGATACGTCGTTCCATGATGCAGAAAAAATAAATCGTTTATGGTTCCTTTTTTGAGAGGAGATATACTCCGCCGATGAGGAGAAGAGTCCCGATGAGTTGCAGAGGGGTGATCATCTCATCAAGGAAGAGATAGGCGAGGATTGCTGCGAAGAACGGAGCGGTAAGCTCCAGTCCTGATACCTGTGCTGCTTTTAAGCGTTTTAATCCTTCATAGTACAGAATAGTTCCGATTCCGATGATTATCCCAATACAGACTTGGTAGATGTTTGCGATGAACAGCGAGGACGTTAGGCCAAGATACGTTGCAAAGAGGAGCGCAGGGAAGAAGAATCGATAGAAGGTAATCAGCCCAGCATCCATTGTGGTGAGGTATTTTTTCATGACGATAGCGGAGGTCGCCCAGGCAATGGTGGCGGACAGGACAATCAGATCTCCCAGAGTGCCAATCCTAAGCGAAAGAAGGTTGTCCAGGGTCTTGGTTGTGACCAGTATCCCTGAGAAAATCATAAGGGTGATACCGAGGTAGTCAAACCTGGTAAGCTTGTCTGTTTTTAGGATGAAAAATCCTATGGCGATGATGAAGATCGTCTGCATATGTCCGATGATGACCGCGTTAACGACAGGGATTTGAGATAATGCGACGAAGTACATGAAATCCGCGATGAGGGTGCCGACCATTGCGATGTAGAGCAGAGGGGGGAGCTGACGTCGTGGGACTTTCAAGGGAGCTTTTCTGGTAAGGATGAGGTAGAGAAATGCGGTGAGCGCTGCAACCATGGCTCGTATCGCAGAGGTCTGCAGGAAATCAGAGTTCTCAAAGGAGAGTTTAGCAAGGATTGGTTCGATCGCCCATATGATACTTGCAAGTAAAATAATAAGGACGCCGAGGTGTTTTGAGTTCACAAAGACTGCAAACCGGTCAGGTTCTTAAATCGTTTGTTACAGAGGTTTTCTCCTCATGGTTTTTCTGTTGGTATAAAAACGGTAAAGGATTGTATCGGGAGAAAATCATAGGAGGCTGAGACGGTGAACCCGGCGTTCTTCATCTCTTCGATGATGGTTTCCTGTGGAACGTTATGACCACATCGTCGATGGAAGCTGAGCCGACTGCCTTGCTTGGTATATTCGATGATAGCGATCCGACCCTCTGGTTTTAAGAGTTTTTTTGCTTCTGAGAAATATCGGGGTCGGTTCTGAAGATGATGGTACACACTGCGAACGAAGAGGAGGTCGATAGAAGCTGGTGGGAGCGGAATGGTTTGTTCTGTGGTCTGTATCGTAGAGATGTTCGTCAACCCTAGTCGTATTGCTTGGGTATCGATGAACTCAAGGAAGTCTTTGTTTGTGTCGACTGCATAGACTTTTCCTTTCTCTCCAACCATCTGGGAGAAAAGAAAGGTGAAGAATCCACCACCGGATCCGATGTCAGCGATGGTTTGGCCAGGATGGATATTCATTGTTTTTATGATTTCATTTGGTCTGCTTTTTTTGCTCGCTGCCTTTCTGTTGAACATTTTTGCTTTGGAGTATTTACCCATACGTCACCATCGGTGGAATGTCGTAGGAAAACAAATAGCTATTAAATTATTTTTCCTGCTGACAAATTTGCAAAAAATAATTTTTTCATTTCGTAATTTTATAAAGATATTTTTATATACGTCCTGAAGTCAAAGGAGAATGTAGAGTAAAATTTTGGAGGTAGGCAGAGATGTTAATCCAAAAGAAAAAAAGAGTAATTTGTACAGGCATGATGCTGGTGCTTACGGCATTTGTTGGGATATCGACAAATGTAGGTGCGACAGGATATCCACCCGTTGCTGAAGCTGGTGGTCCATATTTTGGTTATGAGTGTGATCCGGCTATTGATTTTGATGGATCACTATCATACGACCCAGATGGAACGACATTACAGTATCGTTGGAATATCGATGGGACCTGGTCAGAATGGGGCTATGGACCTGAATATGATTATACCTATTTCGATGACTTTTCAGGTTCAATTAGTCTTAATGTAACTGATGGGGATTTAGAGAATGTCGATACTGCTGATGTCGTCATTTTGAATAAACCACCATATCTAGATTCAATGTATGGGCCTACAGCACCAATTGGTATTGGTGAGCCCGTCACCATTATCGTAAATTTTTTTGATGGAGCTCCAGATCCTCGTGTTGGACCGTCTTCGACAGATACTTTTATCGCTACTTTTCAATGGGGCGATGATACCACTAACGATCCGATTTTATTAGGGGTGGGGGAATTTACAGTTCAGGATTCCCATACGTATACAGTGCCTGGTTTCTACGATGTTCTTGTTACCATTATCGATGATGATGGCGGAGTATTAGTTGTGAATTGGTACATATGGGTTGGTGGTGAAAACAGTCCTCAACTGTTTGCTGGACCGGATCGAATCATCGATGAAGGCTCCTGGATTATGAGTTATGCTTTCTTCGCCTTACCTGAGGAAGAAGGATTATTCACTGCATTGGTTGATTATGGTGATGGAAATGAGCCACAAGAGGCGAATATTGAATATCTATCCTTGAATCATCAATATCTCGAAAATGGAATGTACACCTTAGTGGTTACCATATTTAAAGATGGATCGTTTTATCTCTCTGATGACTCAATTATTACTGTTGTAAATGTTCCACCGACTATTAACTGGATGCTAGGCCCACCTGATGTTCCTATCCAAATCGGCAGCACGATTGATTTATATGCGATGTTTTCCGACCTTGGTATCCTAGATAACCAAGTCGCTCTTGTTGATTGGGGCGATGGGCAGAGCACTCTATTGGATTTCTATGCCAATGAATTGGGGAGATATGATGTCTCTGAAAATCATCAGTACACAACCGCTGGAGTGTACATGATAACCCTTACAGTAACCGATGATGATGGTGGTTCTGACTCTGAAAGTCTCGCATACTATGTTGTAGTGTATGACCCGACCGCTGGATTTGTCACTGGTGGTGGATGGATTATGGCTCCTGCGGGATCCTATCCTTCAGATCCGACCCTAACTGGAAAAGCCACGTTTGGTTTTGTCTCAAAATATAAAAAAGGACAGAGTTACCCGACTGGTAACACCGAATTCCAATTCCACGTGGCAGGTATGAATTTCCACTCGCACACATATGAGTGGTTAGTCATTGCAGGTCCATTGGCCAAATATAAAGGAACTGGAACAATAAACGGTGAGGGTAATTACGGGTTCCTGATCACGGCTAGAGACGGTCAGATTACCGGAGGCGGCGGTATCGATACATTCAGAATAAAAATCTGGGATGAAAATAATCCTGATCTGATTGTATTTGACAACATTGATGACACCGCATTAAATGGCGGTCAGATAACCATTCACAAAGCCTAATCAAACGACCCCCAACTCTCTTCTTTTTTTAATATTTTTTTGACATTTTCTCATTTTGCTGTTTTGCTTGTTCTGTCAATATCCTAGAATATTTTTATATACTTTCCAAGACAAAAGAGTACATTGTGGTGGAGGTAGAAACAATGGTTTTTGAGAAGAAAAAAACAAGTTTTCTGATTGCGCTACTCTTTCTGTTGACCGCTTTTGTCGGTATGCAGACATCTGTTGTTGCAGCAGGAGAACCCCCTATACCTGAAGCCGGTGGTCCATACATCGGTGAGGAATGTTATCCGATGCTGCTGGATGCATCAGGGTCCTATGACCCTGAGGGAGATTTGTTGACATATCGATGGTGCATCGATGGAGTATGGATAGAGAATGGGAATTATCCGTATATCGAATGGACCTGGCATGATGAGTTCTCTGGTGAACTTATCCTAGAAGTCTCTGATGGAAGCACCATTGTTTCTGATACAGCCTCCGTCTCCATCGTCAATGTACCCCCTGTGATTCTCGCTTTTAATGCTCCCTCAGAGGTAGATGAAGACACCGAGTTTCTCGTCCAAGTCAACTTCTTTGATGGATTACCTGATCCCCGTTCTCAGACCGCGTCTATGGATTCGTTCATGGTTACCTTCTCTTGGGATGATGGGACTTCCGATGAGTTATTTTTAGGTGCAGGGGAGTTTTCTACTGGGATGTCCCATGTCTATGAAGAAGCAGGGATCTATCAGGTACTGATCATACTTGCTGATTCAGATGGAGGAGAAACCCGCGCTGAATGGACCGTCGTCGTCGGGGAGGTAGCTTCTGTCGACGCTGGGCCTGATGCCATCATCGATGAAGGATCGATGTTTGTCAGCTCAGGGTTCCTTGGTGATTCAGATTCAGTAACCTACACTGCTTTTGTTGATTACTATGATGATTCTGGAGCGATTCCCCTTGAGTTGTATCCGGGGAACACCTTTGATTTACGCCACCAGTACCTTGAGGATGGAATATATACCGTTCTTGTTATGGTTTTCAATGATGGGATGGAATATGGGGAGGACACCGTCGAGGTGACTGTTAACAATATTGATCCCTCGTTTGAGTCTCTTTCCTTGTCTACGAGTGATGCTGTGCAGCCCAATACTGCTGTTCAAGTGACTGGGTTGTTTTCTGATCCTGGAATCCTTGATGCCCATACGATAACATTTGATTGGGGGGATGGGTCTTCTGTTGCGACAGATCTTGATGGCGGTGACTTTGTTCTGAGTGGGTCTCATAGCTATGCGAAGGCAGGGAACTATACCGTTCTCGTCACTATCCTGGATGATGATGGTGGGATGTGTAGTCGATCGGTGTTGGTGGTGGTCAAGGCTCCCCCGGCTCCATCGTCTCCTCCATCAACTGACAGCATTAAAGGATATATCGCTGGTTTGAAGATCCCGCTTGGTCTGAAATTTAGTTTGTTCTCAGCTTTGGATATCGTTCCGCATCTTTTAAAACATCATATGATTAGAGCTGCGATGAATCAATTACGAGCATTTATTCATTTTGTCGATGCACAGAGCGGGAAGCGGTTGACACAGGAGCAGGCTCATATTTTGATGAACGCTGCTCGTTCGATCATCCAATCATTGAACGTACGGTGAGAAAAGAACATCTTTTTTTTTTACCCCTTTTTTTTATTTATTTTTTGAATAACGCTAATAAGGTGAAATCAGATACATGGTCATGACGAAAACAGCGTTAGGGTTAGAGGAGAATTTTGAGGCGATGCTATGCTATCTCTTACTTTGGATCTCCGGATTGTTTTTTTATTTTGTTGAGGATAAGAACAAGTTCATCCGTTTCCATGCGATGCAGTCTATCCTGGTGTTTCTCCCGTTGATGATCCTTGCCTGGATTTTCGGCGGGTTTTTTGGAGTGTTTTCGTACGGGTCTGGATGGTATTTCTTAGCCTGGATCAGCTGGGTGTTCTGGGGTATCGTGTTTGTCATGTGGCTTGTGCTCATGGTCAAAGCGTATCAAATGGTGAAATTTAAGTTACCGATTGTTGGGGATATCGCGGAGAAAAACTCGTAATCATCCCACATCGTGAATAAAATAATTACTAATTCTTTTTAATATATTTAAAAGAAAAATTTATAAATCATAGATTCATTGGAATTCTCAAGAGATAACATGGAGGTTGTGTATGAAAAAGATTTTCTTTCTAGGTATCTGTGCAGCATTGATTGTTGTTACAGTGTTTAGTGGTTGCTTACAGCAAGGAACAGGGGAGTTGGTGCTTCGGATAACCGATGCTCCTAGTGGTTTGAATATCACTCATGCGAACGTCACTATCTCTCAGGTCCAGGTGCATAGGAGCGCTGGTGGGGGGAATAACACGACCGCTGGGTGGTATACGGTGGTGAATGAATCACGGACGTTTGATTTGATCGCATTGACAAACGTCACTGAGTTTTTCGGTAGTGCGAACCTCAGTGTGGGGATGTACACGCAGATTCGGCTCACCGTAGAATCCTGCATCATCACGGTGAATGGAACGGAGTATGATTGTAAAGTCCCCTCAGAAAAGATCAAACTCATCAAGCCGTTTGTGTTACGAGCCAATGAGACGTTGGTCTTGACGTTGGATTTCGACGCACAAGAATCAATCTCGGAGACTGGAAGCCATACCTACCTGTTCCAACCGGTCATCAAAGTGATTCAGGAATAATCACTTTTTTTTCCTTTTTTTCTATTGATATTTTTTTATAGTGCGATTCTTTATTGAATAATCAGTACGGTGGGTATCTATGAAAACGAAAACCCTTCATCAGTCCGTTGTCTTTGAGGCAGAGCCTCATCAGGTATTTGAGATGTTGATGGATTCGAAAAAACATGCGGCATTCACTGGTGCGAAAGCGAAAATCGGTCGGAATGTCGGGGACAGCTTCAGTGTCTGGGATGACTGGGCAACTGGTTCGAATGTGCAGATTGTTCCTGATAAGAAGATTGTGCAAAAATGGCGGGGTGCTGATTGGCCGAAGGATCATTTTTCACAGGTGATGTTTGAATTAAAAAAAATCGATCGGGGGACTCGTTTGGATTTTACGCAGACGTTTATCCCTGAGGCATTGTATGAGGAGATTGCCCAGGGGTGGAAGGAATGGTATTGGGAGAAGCTTCGGGCTTTTTTTGCGAGAAAATAAATTCTTAAATGAGTATTAAATTATTTGGAGTGTCGGTTTTTTTTATTTTTAATTATTATTCGACACTGAAAAGGCTGTCTGCGAGGTCCTCGAAGGAGTAGTTTGTGTAGGTTGATGTGATTGTCACAATACTTCCTTCGGCAGTGGAGGTGTATTGCTCTTTGAGTGGTACGCCTCTGTCGTTCCAGAGCCAGAGGGTGACCGTCGTGGTGTTTCCACCTTGGTTGGGATGGTATTGGATGATGGTGGTAGGAATACCGCTAAGATTCTCGGTTCCTGTGATGGTAAGGGTCTGGTTGTTGAGGAGGTTTTGAACCATGTCGGTGGTGGTTGGTTGAGGGATGATCTGTTGTGAATTGAGTTGATAGGAATTCGTGGTGTTGTCATAGACGTAGATGCCTTCTGGTCGTTTGATGATGGAAAGGTTGGTGGTTATATTTCCGATGGTGCTGTTGGTGTTGATAGTGGTGATGGTGACGTCTTCTTTGAGGTAGGGTGTTTTTTGCCAGATTTTCATAGTAGTGGTTTGGGGGATGATCCCGTCGATGACGAACGTGGTGTCAATCTGGTAGGAGACGGTTTCGAGGATCGCTGCTTTTTCTAGGATTGTTTGGATGGTTTCTTCTGGTGTTGGGGTTTGTTGTTGGGTGCAGCCGCTGTTTAAGAGGATGATACAGGTGAGTATGGTGATGATTCCAAGGAGTCGTATGGGTTGATTCATGATATTCCTTCTTTTTTTCTCAGTTGCACAAGCCCTTGTTCCTTAAAAAGTTTTTCAAATTCTCAGAGGAGGGTAGATGATTTTTTTCTGTTGACTCATAGAGTATTTCTCGGGTATTTTTTCTGTTGTTCTCTGAGTTTTTTTGGATGTTAGAACCATAGATTTAAATATTATATAAGTTAATATATAAAATATAAAGATTTAAAATTAGATATTAGGAAGAAACAATGAGTTGTGATTTATGACCGAGCAAGAAAGCGTTTCCATCAAAAAGGCAATCGACGACCTCATGCAGACCCACATCTTCAAAGAACTCGCAAAGCAGAACGACCCAGAGTTCACCAGACAACTCGCCCTCTGGCTCATCAGATATATCCTCGTGCTTGTCACCATGAAAAGCTCCTTTAAAATCAGCTTCGAAGAAACCCTGTTAAACCTCCACGGGGAAAGCTACCAGAAGATCATCGAAGTCACCAATCAGACCTTCCAAAACAAACAAGACCAACCAGAAAACGATAACACCTACATCCAATAAAAAAAAACAAAAGAAAGGTAAGAGAGGACGTCTCCTACCGTCTATCTCCTTTTTTAATACTTCCGAGTCTTCTGCCAGTATTCTTTTAACTCATGAAGCGCCTGATCAAGTGTAATCGTTGTCTTCGCGGTCGTAATATGATTTGGCTCGATCGGGAAGGTCGTGTTATGCGGCAGATGCCAGGTCTCACAGATATAGGGGTCCAGCAGGACACCAATGTTGTTAATGGTCCCATTGCTTTCCACCCAGGTGGTAAAGGTCCCTACCCGGGAGTGGAACTTGTCATAGACCGGCATTTCGATGAGCTCATCGATAGGGCAGGTCATTGGACCGCAGGGCAGTGTCTTGTTCCAGTATCTGGTCAGGTCATCCATGGTTTTCGTCAAGGTGACCGTGTTGCCGACCGTGCGGATATAGTCGTTATAGACCGGTATTAATTTGTTTGCGCCACGGAAATAGGTGTTCCGTGCGAAGTCGTTTAACTTTATCCCGAAGAAATACCCGGGATAATCGTCGTTCCAGCTGTTCCATGTTTTGTCTATCCAACCGACTGCGTTTCCGGTGGCGTCAAAAACTTCTTTTCCAATTAACTCATTAGAGTTCCATATTTTCATCTATTTCCACCTCACTACCTAGTGTAGTTTAATATCTCCTAGTGTTTTTTTGATATGTAATTATTTAATTTAAAGTTTTCTATCAGAGAAAAATCTTTTATGAAAAAAAATCACAAAAAAAGAAAAAAAAGAGAGGAGTCTAGGAGACCCCGATGACGAAGAACAACAGAACTGTCCCCGAACTGGCTGTCTCTGTCACACCGACTGCTGCAGTGATATCCGCTTTTCCAAAACCAACGACGATATCCTTGACGGTGACAGATTCACCAGCAGGAATGCTGGGGATTGTTCCGGTTTTGTCTTTTCCCACAAAAATCAAGTTCCCATCAACGGTGATGGACCAAGCGACATCGGTTAACTCAGTTGTTCCGATGTTCTTGATTTCAGCTGAAACCCCAAAACCACCCTTTATTGTGATCTGCACCGGTAACGCATGTTCGATGGTAAAGACACTTGTTTTTTCCGTTTCTTGGTTTCCTGCGTTATCCACCGAATAGAAGCGGATTGTATGAGCCCCATCCGTAGTCACCACAAAGGAACTAGTATATGCTGTCCATTCCCCATCATCAAGTTTGTATTGGGTATAGTTCACACCAGATTGAGCATCCGTCGCACTCAGTGAGACGGTGACATCGCTTGTATAGATATCACCAACCAAGCTTCCCTCCAGGGTACAGGTGGTGACTGGTGGGGTGGTGTCTTCAGTACCAGAGCCGGTGACTTCGAAATCATCCATGAAGAACGCGTACACATCATAGGAAAAGACATGGATAGCGATGTAAATGGATTGTCCTGAATACGCGGAGATGTCAAAGCTGTATTCTGTCCAGGTGACAGGTGCATCGTTATTCACCTGTAGAATGGTGAAGCTTGTCGGATCGGTATCCGTTGTCGAGACGCCGATTTCGAAATCCTCAAGACCGTATTGGTCATCCAATGATCGAGCCCATAGAGAAACCGCATCATAGGATGTTGCGGTCAGCTGCGGGGTGAACAACCAATCATCATTTGGCGCCATCGCAGTCACCGTATCCCAACAAGAGATGTATTTTTCCCCGGTATGAGCGTCAAAGGTCTCATCGAGTGGTGGTGTGGTCTGCGTTGGGTTGAAGATCATATACGACCCAGTGTAATACTCATTGGGCCAGTCAACACCCTCCATGCCCCAGGTCTGACCGCCTTCACCATCAAAGGTCGTCCATGGTGGGAAATCATCAACAATGAAATCCTCATAGGTCTCAAAACTATCGGAGAACAAGATATCCCGGTCTGATATGGCGGTGTTTTGTCGACTCTGGTTCTCAGGATTTGTTTTTGTGATTGTGTTCATTGCCGATGCTGGTAGGATGAGGGCACAGGCGATACAACAGACGAAAGCTGCCTTTCCAATATTCTTCTTATATTTTTTCATATATGTATTCCCCTAGTATAACAAATCTTATCAGATTAATAATAATATTTAAAGAAATCTTGGACAAAACATAATATTTTATATCTTTATTTTACAGATGACAAAAAATATGGAATTATGGTGGAAAGGCTTGTTTTTACAGCTCCAAGTAAAAAAAAGAAGGACTCTTCCCAATGAACAACAGAAAAGCCCCTGAAAGAGTCAATCCAATGGGATATTCTTACAGTATCACAAACAAGTAATCCCGGTACACAATCTGTCCTGTTTGCATATACATCGAATTAATTTTCGTATGCAGCAAATCCGCTGGTGGGATACTCACTTTGATGAAATACAGTTTCGGTCGGAACAATCGAGAATGAAGCTGAAACAGACAATCTCCTCGCTCATCAGTTTGCCCGGTATATTTATGGAAAAACCCTTTCACGCTGATATTTGCCCCCATGTAAGGATGCAGCCCCTCTCCTGGGGTGTAGACCGAGACATGGATAAGGAGATATCCTTTCAACTCCACCGGTGTTGCAGACTCCTCAGAAGGTTTTTGATCCACATTATATCCAGATACTGAGACGACCGGCAGAACCAGCAGCAATAGAAACAAAACACCAAATACTACTTTATTTTTTTTCATGATTATCACCATATCTACAGATTTATAAGAGATAGATGTATAAAAACCTACCTCCCGAGAGCGTAATATTTAAGCCTAAAACATTGTTTCTGCATTAATAACTATCTTAGAGGAGAGAAAAGCTATGTCGAAAATAGGCCAAGCAAAAATATTAGGTGGAATAGGAGCACTTTTATCGCTCTTGACCGTTGTCCCAAGCGTGGGGTTCATCATCGGTCTTGTGGGACTGATTCTGGTGTTTATCGCTGTTAAATACATCGCAGAGGAAACAAAAGACCATGCGATATTCCAAAACTATTTGATGAATTTCATCTTCAACATTATCGCGATTGGTGCCGTGATCGGCATCATGATCATGGCTTTCGGTATTTCAGGTGGTATGTCCTGGGTCAATGCCATGCAAGGCAAAGATTTCACTGATTTTAGTTCATTTTGGGATACCTTTGGTTCTATGATTGTCGGCTGCGCACTCGCCCTCCTCGTCGCATGGATAATGTTACTCATCGGAGCTCTCTATCTACGAAAAAGCTACAACAGCATCGCAGATCACACCAAAGTCGACCTTTTCAAGACCACAGGACTAGTCAATCTGATTGGTGCAGCAACCCTCATTATCGTCATTGGAATCTTTATTATCCTCATAGCAAGAATCCTTGAGATCGTCTCGTATTTCTCCCTCCCCGAGAACCTTCCAACCGCACCAGAACCACCAAAACCAATGACACCCTAATACAACAAACACCAACTTTTTTTTTTTTTTTTCATTATCTTACGAAGGATTTCTCTGTGAGGATATCAGACCACAAAAACCGGATATTCTAATCAAGTACTTTCCATAGCTCTTACACACAAAAAAAGAAAAAAAAAGAGAAGGGAGGTTGGTTTTTAATATCCAACCAGGTGGCGGAGAATGGGGAAGAGGTTCGGGAACATCCCGAGCAGCTGCTGGATGAACCCAAGCAGCGTGAATTTGTATTCCGTTGGCATGGCAACGGTGAGTTCTCCCCAGTCGCTTTCCGAGTTCATCGAGTCCTTTGCTTTGACCTTCACGGTGTAGGACCCCTCGTCTGCCCAGGAATGGGTCTGATGGATCTGGGTGCCTGAGAGATACGGTCCTAGCCAGTCCGTGGTGGTCCCATCGCCCCAGTCCACAAAGTAGTAGATGGTCTGATCCTGAGCATCAGTTGAGACCATGTTGAACAAATAGGGGTTTCCTGGTTTTCCCTCTGCAGGTCCAGTGACCTCAGGGACCGTTGGTGGTGTGTTATCGGTGATGGTGACGGGTAATTCCTCAGACCAGCCGCTGCCAGCTCCCCAGACGTCACGGGCTTTGACTTTCACGGTATAGGACCCAAGCACCGTCCAGGTGTGTTTCCCGGTCGCGGTCGCCCCAGAAGAATATGGTCCAAGCCATCCGCTGTTGCTGCCATCGCCCCAGTCGAACAGGTAGAAGATCTCCTCATTGTCCGGCTCAGTGGCTTGAGAGGTATAGCTGTATTCGACGTTCCAGATCCCCAGGGTTGGTCCCACGGGTTTCGAGGGTGTTGTCGGAGGGAGACTTGGATGAGGTGTCCGAAGCATCTGAGCGGGGTCGCCGAAGAGGAGGCAGCATTGGACGATCTCTCGCCATGTTCCACCATCCCAGTCGATCATCGGTGCCATCATGTCCTTTGAATGAGCATGGGACCGGCCGATCTGCCAGTTCCCAAGATCAAGGGAGAGGTTCTCCACATCAAGGAAGAATCGCCAGAACTCTTTGGTCTGGAACGCGCTACTGGAATTTGTGCAGTAGAGGTTTCCCCAGCCGTAGCCTGTGTTATAGACACAGCCGAAGGCAAGCTCGACATCAGAGTGGAACAGCATGGTTTCCAGCACCCCGTCATCGCCATCGTTGAAATCACCGCAGTGGCAGCCGTAATCATGGATGAAGAACGGACGGGTATTATGGTAATCAGATTCCCAGTCATCCGCGTAGACATCCAGGGACATCTGGTTATCTGCATGGGCGATCCCACTGATGATTGTGACAAGGTCGTTGTTGATTGCATCTCTGAATCCGGAGACTCCTGCTCCGTTCCATCCAGGGTTTGGTGAGGGTGCCTCGGTGTATTTCACGGAAAGGTTATACATATTCCCGGGGTTGACAAGGTTCCAGGTCTCAAAACCATACTGGAAACCAACCCAGCTGGGGAATTGATCCGGATCAGGGCCAAGCCATTCATTCGTCCCCTTTATCGCGCTGTAGTCCATGAAATCATCACCCTGGCAGCTCCACCCAGTGTTCCCACCATAGAAAGCGGCGTTGTCCAGGTATTCCCAATCCGCGCTGTTTGCATAGAAGAAACTCTTCGTCAGCCAGTTAGAGACATCCTGAGGAACATCACAAGTGACTCGACCAACGAACAGTTCTGCATAAAAGTCAAACCCACTATCTCCTTCCTCGCCCCATGAGCCATCGGAATCACCATTGAAGTTGTTGTCAAGGTTGCTCCAGTATAAATCGGAGTCGACGTTTGACTCACCACCTGAGGACATCAGACGAGCAGGGATGTAGTTGGAGTCACCAGCGACAAGGATATACTGTGTTCCCCAGTCCTCGTATGCGTCTTTACAGAACTCACGGACATGGGCTTGTTGGTCATTGAAGGGGGTTGTCCCAAAGTAATCAGGACATGCGTCGATGTCCTGGACGGTGACTAACGTGCTGCTCAACCCATCACCCGCATGTTGATCCATGAGACTTTCCCAGTTATAGGGCGTCTCTGTGGTGACGTCCCAGTAATCCAGACCGCTTTGGGTGGTGGTGATAATCACATAATCATAATTCCCACTTGGGTCACATAACCCACCAGGGTACTCAAGGATCGGCATATCAGCGGTCTCATACAGTGGTAGTATCTCCGGATTGGCGACAAATGACTGCACGTAGCTAGCATCAGCAGGACTGTCCCGGAAGAATTCACTGACGTAACCAGTCTTCTCAAGAGTAATTGTTACCGTCATCGTCGGGTAGAACATCAACGCTCCTGTGCCAGGGGTGTACTGCAACGGGCTTAATCCAAAATCAAGGATTGCATACCCATGGGAGTACCCAACATGATGTTGCGTGCGAATCTCGGAAGGATAGGGAGTGCTTGCGGAGTAGATCTCTAGATTTTTTTCAAACACCTGTGGCTCAGTACTGCCGAACGGAACAGATTTCTGATAGGGAAGAACCGGGTGCGTGAGTAAATCGACTGGTGGTGAAACCAATACCGGTGTCCCAGTGACGTGGATGTTGATAACTGCTGTCTTAGGTGGGAGGAGCAGTTGTATCATCTTCATGGGTAACTGAGGGGCGCCTACTTCGGTGCCTCTCCCAATTAATCCTTGCATGTTCACCAAAGTATATTCGGAACCATCCGTAGCGATTGTTTGATACTCTGGCTCACGGAAACTCCAGGTATACGTCAATTGAGAGCTGCTTATTAGTCCTTGATTGTTCAAATCCTTTGGGTCAACAAGTGCTGTTGTTACCGATGTAGTGAGCATCAATACACAAATTGCTACACCAACAACTAGTCTGCCTACTTTAAAATTATGAGTTGTTGTTCTCTTCATGTAATTTTTCCCCTATATAAAGCATGGTGGTCCTGTGATTTAAATCTTGTGGTTATATAAATAAAAAACAAAGGTTCTTTCCTTAGA
This sequence comes from Thermoplasmatota archaeon, assembly GCA_025457885.1. Classification (GTDB taxonomy): domain Archaea; phylum Thermoplasmatota; class E2; order DHVEG-1; family DHVEG-1; genus SM1-50. The sequence continues at coordinate 19,885 of JALOTN010000015.1, forward strand.
GGGGATGTATTCCAAAAACAAAGACGAGGAATAGTTTTGCTGGAACCGTGGTATTATACGTGATTCCCTCATCACACCCGATGAACAGATTCAGGGTCATTGAGCCAAATCCGACAGGAGTGATTCTTACAGATTTCGTCAACCCCGGAGGAATTGTTTCCGTTGGTTGAGTAATAAAAACATGGAAGAGGGTTCCACCTTCAAATGAAGTGTTCCATTGGATGATGGTCGCTGGAGCATCTCCCCTGTTGGTAATTGAAACGGTAAACCCCAGCCCGCCGGTAACATCCAGAGAAAGCACAGGTGCGATGATGGAAAGAGTAAAGGGTTCTGACCAGGTGCTCTCTGCACCATGCCAATCCTTTGCCTTCACCAGGATCTCATAGGTTCCGCGGTTAGCCCAGGTGTGGTTCAGATGAACCGCTTCGTCTCCAGCGAACGGTCCAAGCCACCCGCTGGTCGTGTTATCCCCCCAATCAATGAAATAAAGGATTTTATCATCGTTCTGATCAGTGGTTGTGAAGACAAACTCATAAGACACCCCTGGTTTCCCACTTGTTGGCCCCTCAATGAGGGGAATCTGTGGTGGAATGTTTGGGACTTCAATAAAGACCTGAGTACCATCAGTCGCTATTTGACCAAGATTGTCAATGACGGTGAGGCTGACCGGGTATTCCCCCACCGAAGTATAGGTATGAGTTGGGTTCTGCAGCGGTGACGTCGTTCCATCCCCAAAGTCCCAGAACCATGAAAACCCTGGGTCACCACCGTAGACGGAGCCGGTGAATTGCACTGGTGAATCCTCAAAACCATAGTACGGGCCGTTTGCATCAGCAAGATATTGAATATCACCAAAAGCATAAATAGTCCCATCCCCGGAACCAACAAACAGTTTTCCTGCTGCTAGTGCTGGTGATGACTTCGTTGGAAACTGCGTGTTAAAATTATAACTCCAGATCAATGCCCCAGAGTACGCATTCAGACAGACCAGGTAGCTTGTATACCCGCAGCAGGGATCAGAGTCAAAATAGAGTTTCCCGTCAGCGATACCCGGTGAGGATTCGACACTCCCGTTGACAAGATAGCTCCACAGAAAACCTCCTGTTTCCTTATCAAGACACAACATCCTCCCATCGCTCGTCCCAATGTAGACACATCCGTATGCAACCGATGGGGAAGCATGCACTTCACATCCCGCATCATAGCTCCATAGGATCCCCCCGGTTTGTGCGTTGAGGCAATAGACGTTGTTATCATTCGCACCAAAGTAGACCTTGCCGTCGTCAATAGTTGGAGAGGAATAAATACCAGAGGTTGTTACGAACACCCAGAGGAGTTCACCGGTCAGACTGTTCAGACAGACGAAATCTCCATTCACGATACCAGTATATAACCTTCCATCTGCAATCGCTGGTGAGGAGACAAAAGCACTGTTGGTTTCATATTCCCAGAGGAGACTTCCATCTGCGACATTCAGACTATACAACGATCCGTCACTTGAGCCGAAGAACACCTGTTCATCGACAACGAGTGGAGAGGTATCGATGATAAAACCAGTTTTAAAAACCCATAAAAGTGAACCATTGACTGCATCCAGACAATACAGATAGGTGTCTTGTGAGCCGAAAAACACTCTGCCGTTTACCACTGCAGGTGATGAGGTTATCTCACTATTGGTTGAATAGTTCCAAAGCACAGTTCCACTATCCATCTCAAGACAATAGAGGCTTCGGTCCCATGCTCCGATATAGACTCTCCCATGCGAGACTGCTGGGGAGGATGAAATGATAAAATCGGTCTGATATGTCCAGAGAATATCCGCTGCCTCTGGGGCGGTCGTGGTTGATGCACCTGTATGTGTTGTATCGTGGCGGAACATTGACCACCAATCGTTTCCCACCGGATTCCTCAAATCTTCAATCTCGGAGGATGATGACAGTAAAGGACTCGCAATCGAAGAACTAGTTAAAATAGTGAAACACAGAAGAGTCAAAGAACATGTTACAAGAGAAATCCGTCGATGTTTTCCAATCATTGTGGTACCCAACTTGAATGATGTTCCATCCTATGTGATATTACCGATGTCCCCTATATAATCTTAACGATTGTTAATACCGTATTGATGCGATAAAATAAATGGGGATTTTGGTTAAAGATGTACTAAAATGGATGTCCCGACAGAACGGTTTTCCCTTCAGACGAGTAAATGATGTTTTTAAATGGTGATATCAACCTATTTATAGGAGAACATTGTTATAAAATATGTAACGGAGGAATGAAAAAGTATGAAGAAAGGGATAATTTGTATTTTTATTAGTGTGGTATTGATTGCGACAATAATCCCAGTAACAAGTCATATCACAAAAAACACCTTGAGAGATAAAACGGAGGAGATTCAATCATCAGGGACGACAACGACATGGATGAAGATCATAGGTGGAGATGATAGTGATAGTGGTTTTTCAGTTCAGCAAACATCCGATGGAGGATATATTTTCACGGGTGATACCCATAGTTATGCTGTGGGTGGAGATGACGTATGGTTAGTAAAAACAGATACCATAGGGAATGAAGTTTGGAATAAAACTTTTAGTATTTCGAACAATTCAAAAGATATTGAACGAGGGACAGATATCCTTCAAACTTCTGATAACGGATATATCATCATTACAGACATAGGGTTGATTAGAACTGATGAAAATGGAAATGAACTTTGGAGAAAAAATCTCACTAATGATGGATCATCGATGTGCCTTACCGATGATGAATGTTATGTGATAGCAGGGTATAATTTCACAGGTAATTGCTTGTGGATCGTGAAGGTTGATACAGACGGAAATGAAGTCTGGGAAAAAAATTATGGACCTATTAGATTTGATGGATGTTCCATTAAGCAAACTACTGACCATGGGTTTATCACTGTTGGGTGGAACTGTATTGTAAAAACTGATGAAAACGGAGAAAAAGAATGGAATATCACCTTTGCCGTTGGAACATGGTGTATGGATGTTGTTCAAAGCAATGATGGTAATTATACAGTCATTGGTTGGAAAGGAGCTTGGGCTCATAATAACACTGGTTGGTTTCTGAGGATAGATGCAAAAGGGCAGATACTGTCTATAAAGAATTATCCAAGGTTTTTCACTGGATATGTGTTGAATAAATGTGTCCAAACACCGGAGGGTGGTTATCTAATAACCGGAGAAGCGGATAGCGAACTAAAAAATTGGGGGCATCTCCATTTCAGACTTCTCGTGTTAAAGACTGATGGAAAAGGAAATGTTCTCCGGAGAAACACCTTTGGGGGTGGAGAACACTTAGAGTGCGGTCTTGATATCCAGGAAACCTCTGATGGTGGTTACATCGTCCTTGGGAGTACCAATAGATATGGACCACGCAACACGGACGCATGGCTGATAAAAACAGATTCAAATGGGAACGTCCCATTCGTATATCGATTCCTAAGTTTATTCCGGAATTGAAAGAATAATGATCTAATTCATAATTTTGTCAAGGGAAGATAATATGAATAAGGAACCTCTGATTAGTAAATGGTTAGTGGTTGGAATCATTCTCTTATTTGTTACAATGGCATTTTTACAAACAGGTACAAGCCAAACGTTAACGGCATATAGAGATATAGTTACAAAAACCTCATACGAGAAACACGCAAATAATATGAATGATATTTTTATCAATTATTCCATCAATAATAAAGGACGCATACTGAGATTCAATGTTCTTCTTCTTGGAACAAACATCATCTCTTTACCTACACAAAAAATAGAGAAACCCCCAGCCCCAACATCGAAGGGTAATTGGTTGTTTGTTGGCGGTATTGGACCTGAAAACTATACAAGGATTCAGGATGCGATTAATGCTTCTTCTGATGGTGATACAGTATTTGTCTATAACGGTATTTATCAGGAAGAACGAATTACGATAAACAAATCTATCACGTTATTTGGTGAGGATAAAAATAATACTATTCTTGATGGACAATATAGTGAAGGTATGATCCTTCTTGTGTCATCCTCTGATGTCGTAATTCGTTGTTTTACGTTGAAAAATTGTAAGAGCGGTGGTTTTTATCAGGCAATCTATCTCTGGGGTAATCCACGTTTACATAATATCATTGTTTCAGATTGTATTATGACAAACAACGATAAAGGCATCTTTTTCATAAATGTTACAAATTTATTGGTATCGTTTTGTAAGATACATCATAATTATGCTGAAAGCTTGTGGGGTATGAACTCATCGAATATTGTCGTACATAATTGTACTGTTAGCAATAATGGAGCGGGTGGAGGCGGAGGATATATACCAGGTGGTGTTACGATAAACTGGGATGATGTAAGTTATTTATGTTCAACTGTCTCGATTGCTGATTGTGATATTATTGCCAACAAGTATTGGGGGATCGCTATTGAAAATACAAAGAACATTAAGATAAATCATAATAATATTTCCTTGAATACGATCGGTATACATTTTGATGGGACACCGCATCTTGAAATCTATGACAATATTGTTGTAAAAAACCAATGGATGGGTATTGAAGGCCATGGTTTTCTAACCCCTCCATCATCCGACGTGGTGATTCGGAGAAATAACATCTCTCAAAATGGCAATGGCGAAAAGCTATCATATGGGGGTATCTACCTTCAACATTGTCCGAGTATAGATATTATTGATAATTTATTTTATAAAAATAATATACAAGGCATCTTCCCTAATGGCTCCCCAGAAACTCAAATTATCAACAATAGCTTCACAGATAATAAAAAAGGTATCTATGCTCAGTCAGCGCAATGCTCCATTAGTAATAATATCTTTAATAATAACCCTGATGCAGGGATTTACATTCAAACAGCATCAGAAGGAATGATTATCAATAATAATACCATCCACGGGGGTGGGAAAGGAATCCACATTGGTCAAGCGTCAGATGGATTACATGTTTTTTTCAATACCATAACGGATAATGAAATTGGAATTAGCGTGTACTCCTCCTATAAACATAATATTTCAAGTAACACTATCCTAAATAGCAGTGAACGGGCTCTCTTCCTTAATTCTAGTTGCGATAATGTCCTGCATCAGAATAACTTCATCAATTATTCAGAAGATCCATATCTATACTATAACACGGGCCCGAAGAATCGTTGGATGGGTAATTATTGGGATCGACCAAGGCTTTTACCGAAAATTCTTATCGGGACGCGGTTATTTAGTGTAAATGACTTATATTTGAAATTATTAGTGTTTGAGATTGATTGGTATACTGCAAAAGAACCCTATGATATCCCAGGAATGAGTTGAAAAGTAACTATCTGAAATTGTCGAATGATAGAGACATCTCTCTTACGTTCTCTTTTCCTTTTTATCCCTGTTTTTATCGACGATAACGCACAATAATCTTATTTTGGGAGAATCTTTCATAACAAGCTCTGCGGTTGTTAAAGCAGTGTGAATGGTGACTTTAATTGTTTTCTAAAATATTATCGCATGAATACGGTCTTAACGATTGTTAATACTCTGTTTCCTTTTGTTTCTTCAATAGAATGACAATAGACATATTATCCTACAAATAATTCAGTCTCGTAACAACAAGTGGTCGAATATGAGGATACTTATCACCGGCATAACCGGTTTTCTAGGAACGCATCTCGCAGAAGATTTATTGCACACACAGAAATATGACCTGATTGGAACCTACCGCGATCCAACCAAAGCCACATACTTCGAAAAAAAAGGCATTGAAATGCGAAAGGCAGATCTCCTTCTCCCAGACTCCCTTAAAGATATCACAAAGGATGTCGATGTCGTGGTGCATCTCGCAGGACTCATGCGTTTTCATGATCCATATACGATTTTGTATACCAATAATGTGACAGCGACACAACACATCGCAGACGATGCGCTTCGCCATGAGGTGCAGCAGTTCATCTATGGCAGCTCAACAGAAGCAATCGGTCCTGTCGTAAGCGTCCCTGGAGATGAAACAAGCCCATACCATCCAACCTATGACTATGGGAAAACAAAACAGACAACAGAGCTGTGGCTTACAGAAAAAAGAAAAGCAACAAATCTTCCTGTAACGATTCTTCGGCCTACCGGGATCTACGGGCCAAAGGATCTGTACGTCACCCTCTCAACGGTTCGGGCTGTCGCACAGAAAAAATTACGGTTCCTTCCTGGTAATGGAGAAAAATTCATTCATTTTACCTATGTCGATGATGTCTGCCAGGGTATCCGGAAAACCATAGAAAAACCAGCGCAATCCATCGCTGAGACCTTCATCCTGGCAAGCGATGCATATATCGCTTACAAGGAGATGTTCACGATTATCGCTGATTTACTCCAAGTCCCGCCTCCCTCTCGTTCCATCCCGATGAGCCTTGCAAAAGCGTATCTTTCTGTTGTTCAATGGAACAATAAAAGACAAGGTATTGATGACTTTGTCATGCATACGTCACTGATTGATACCATGAGGACAAACCGTGCTTACAGTAATGCGAAAGCAAAAAGAATCCTTGGTTTTTCACCGCGATTCGATTACCGGGAAGGAATGAAAAAGACTATTGACTGGTACCGGGAAAAAAAGCTTCTCTAAAAAAAAAATAAAAAAAAAAGAAGGGAGGCGAGGTTCAATTTTTTACGAAAGGCTGGTAAAAACAAAAAATTGAATCCCTTCTTTTGTAAGTGTAGCGTCCCCGGTTGTTGCGGTGATTTGGATTTTCCCAAGACCAAACATGATGCCTGTTGAGATTGACTCACTTGCGCCACTTGCGAGATGATCAATGGTCCCTGTGAAGGTTTTTTTCAGTAATCCAAACAATCCACCGTTCACCTCAAGAGTCCATTGGACCTGCTCTGCATCAGCGGTTCCAGTATTTGATATGAGCACCGATATTCCCAAACCACCCGTCATTTCTGTGAGCTCTATGATTGCTTTTTCCTGTTTTGTGGTAAACATCCAAAGTGGACTTTCCATGGAAGCACCATAGCTGTCCACTGCTTTGACCTTCCAGTAATACGTGGTGTTCTGTAGTAATTCTCCCGGGTTATAGGACGGATCAGTAAGTCCATCGACCAAAAGTGATGGTGTTGGGTTTGTGCCAAAATAGAGGAGATACGTCAGGGGGTCGCCATCTGGATCTTCGCAAGTCCAACCTAGGTTCAGGGGGAACTCGACATTTTGGCTTCCATCCTGCGGGTTTGGGTTCTGTGGTTGTTCGGGAGGTTGATTTGTTCCTTGGAATTTCAGGACAAGCACATCGACCGTCTGATTAAGATAAACACCTGTGGATCCCACAACAATATATCCTAAATCCGTTGTTTCAAACCCGTGATATCCATAATCTTCTGATCCTGCATTATCATAGACATAATCCCATTCGAGGGAGCCTGCGGCATCGGTTTTGATAAGATATACATCCTGCGTGAGGTTGACTGGGTCTGTCATGTAACCGGTGATGAAATATCCAGTATCAGCTGTTTGTTGGGCACAGTAGGCCTCATCCGTATCCGCACCACCATAAACTTGGCTCCATTCCTGGTTTCCTAAGGAGTCTGTTTTGATGAGATACATGTCGGTTGTCCACTCGGGAGTCCCGTACCATCCGGAGAGAACGTACCCCCCGTCTGTGGTTTGTTGGATATAGTAGGCTCCGTCCCATTCAGTCCCACCGAATGTCGTATACCATTCTTCGTTTCCAGATGCATCGGTCTTGACGAGGTAGACATCCCCACCTGAGCCATAGGAGCTTGTCTCACCAGCGATGACGTATCCGCCATCGGTGCTCTGCTGGACCCAATATCCGGCATCGATATCTGATCCTCCGAACGTCTGAATCCATTGTTGATTTCCTGATTCATCTAATTTGAGGAGGAATGCATCCACTGCCTCTGCACCAAAGGAGTTGGTGGTTCCGGTGATGATGTATCCACCATCAGTGGTCTGTTGGACGCTATGACCCGCGTCATACGCATTTGGGTCTCCGAATGTTTTTGACCACAGTAGGTTTCCTAAGCTATCGGTTTTTTGTACGATGATATCATACTTGTAGGTCACACCTTGGTACCCGGCGATGATGTATCCGCCATCGGTGGTCTGTTGAATGCATTTGGCGACATGTTCTGCATCGTATGGTCCGTAGACCTGGTTCCATTCTTCGTTTCCTGATGCGTCGATTTTAACTAAATAGAAATAACTGAACCATAACGACCAGGCGTTTCTCCCATAGGTGCCTGAGATGATGTATCCTCCATCTGATGTTTGTTGGATACAGTTGCCCCAGTCGATCATGTCTCCGCCATAGGTTTTTATCCATTCGATGGGTGGTTGAAGCGTGGTTGTTTCTTTGTTTAGTATTGGTGTTCCTAGTACTGTAGAGGCTGTTGTGCCTAACACCAGCATGCATAAGACTATGCTTATTGTTTTTATTTTTTTCATATTTTCACCCTTTTCAAAACCGGTAATTCTCATTCTTGCTTATAAAAGGTTTTAAAATGTTCGGAAAAAACCAAACTGAATGCTAATAATTATTATTTTTGTTCAAAAAATGATATCTTCTTCTGTAAGAGAACAGGTCCCTTTCTGATGAAACAAAAAAGTTGGTTCCCACGCACTCTCGAAAGAAGGTCGTGAATGGAGAACTTTTATGTTCTATCGTAAAAAAAAAGATAGACTTCTCTGAAATTTGCTCCTTGTAATCATGAGGCGGATCGATTCAGTTGTTCCTCTGTTAGATATAGGTTACCCAGATGTCACTTGCCCTACACACTGCGACAATCCGCTGTGGTGTGTTTGGGAACAGCAAGGATTTTTCTCCTCTGAAGAACAGACCTTTTGCCCCATCCATCTGGATCGTCATGTCTTCTTGACCGAAATAAAAACCGATCTTCGATGGAAGGACGAGTGCTGTGAGCGTTTCCTCCTCACCTCCACTCGCCTGGATAATGATATGTCTATTGAGGAGGAACTTAAAACCAAAAAGCCAGAGCGCTGGGGTTTGGACGTAATTACATTTCCCCACTATTATGACGATACTGTCAGTGAACTCATCCGTGTTGGCCTGTGCAAGGGGCATCCCACTTAAGGAGATACAACCAAGGACACAAGCCACCAGTAGTATTATTTTATATTTGTTTTTCATTTTTTTCTACCACTCCTTTCTTTCCTACCTCATTTATTTTTTTTCATTCAATATTCCTTGATCACCTTGGATAATATTTTATCAACCATGCATTGGAGTTCAGAAACAGGCTCCGCTCCCCACCGATGATATACCCTCCATCGGTTGTCTGTTGAACGGATGATGCGATGCTATTTCCCACTCCACCAAAGAATATCTTGCTCCATTCTTTTGCGCCGTTCTCATCGGTTTTTATGATGAGGGCTTTGTATCGGCTGAATTTTCTGTAGGTGAAACCTGCGATGATGAATCCACCGTCGCTGGTCTGCTGCACGGATTCACCTCGTGCGGTACCTATGCCTGCGTATTTTTGTTCCCATAGGAACTCCCCGTTTTCATCGGTTTTTATAATCCAAACCGTTTCATCAGGGTTTGTGTACGAGTCGACCCCCACCATGAGATAGCCCCCGTCATTTGTTTGTATCACCGAGGAGACAAATTCAGAATCCGACCCTCCGAACGTTTCATTCCACAGGTGGTTTCCCTCTTCATCAATTTTGATTAACCAGATGTTATAACCATAGGTATCTGTTCTTGTAAATGTCCCTCCCGCGATGATATAGCCTCCATCCGAGCATAGTGCTATGGATGACCCGGAGTCATGGCTGAGTGGTGAGCCGTGGCCATCGTAGATCTTCTCCCATTGCATAGTTCCCGTCCCGTCAGTTTTGATGATCCAGAGGTCGCCATCTCCCCCTCCATCGTTATTCACATCGCCAACGATGATATACCCACCATCGTTCGTCTGTCGAACCTGTGAGCCTCCATCATGTAGTGTACCTCCGAATGTTTTCTCCCATTCTTTTATTCCAAGATTGTTGGTTTTTATAAGCCAGACATCGTCTAGGCCATTTCCATATGACCGGGTCCTGCCGGTGATGATGTACCCTTCATCAGTGGTCTGCTGTATGGAAACGCCGATATCGATGCCTGGTCCCCCGAAGGTTTTCTCCCAGATTTTAGTTCCCATGGAGTCTGTTTTGATCAACCAGACATCATCCTTCCCTGCACCTTTTGAGGCGGTGAATCCTACGATGATGTACCCTCCATCGGCGGTCTGTTGGGTTGAGATCCCGACATCGTATCTCCAACCACCAAAGGTTTTCATCCAGTTTTCATTGACAAAAAGAGGGATGATGCTTCTTTCGTTGCTAGGATGGACTCCAACGGTTCTCAAGGATGTTGGTTTTTCGGATGGGGTATTCATAACGATAGTCCCTGCGGTTGGAAGAATCAAACCAGTACAAATCAGCATACAAACAAGATTAAAAATAAATGTTTTTTTCATCAGATCTTCCTCCTTGTGCTTTGCTAATGCATATCACATATAAATATCTTTCTTAAAATAATGGTAAAACGAGCATTAATTCGCACCATAAATACTAAAGGAAAATCCTAAAAAATACGTTTTGTCGTTATACGGACGAAGCATCAGACCAGAGAACCCCCAGAACGCCCCGGTCGTGTGCAAGGTATCAATGACCAAACCTTTCAAACCAAGAGAAAGGAACGAGACATTATAGCCTTCAAACACCACGAAGTTGAACCAGCGCAGCGGATTCATCATCCATAAGAACACCCCGAGTTGCGCTAATTCATTCGCAAGCTCCTCCTGACCCAACGCAGATGCGATCAGAGCAGGAATTGATCCAATCACCAATAATAATCCCAAGGGGATGATCAAAGGATCTGGTGAATACCCAGGGATTTTTGTTGCAATAGCGTACAGGGCGCAAAAAGAATTTTTTAACACCGGATTGTCCCTTGACCTGATCCTTTGTGATGGCTCAAATCCAACCATGTTTTTTCGATACTTGAATGGTCCTTCCACCATTTGATAAGCTTGTGATGCACTCATCCCTGAAGGCAACAGCCCCAGAGCAGCAACCGATGTAAGAGTCTCACGCAATAAAAACGCTGATTCATCCTCAGACTTTGCATGGTTCATTCGCTCCATGAGGGAATCAAGCAACAATATCAACTGTTCATAGTCCTGTTTCGAAAGAGATACGATGTACGGTTGATGTCCGGGAGCCCCACAGACCTCTACGGTTACCGAATAGGGATCTTGTGCTGCGATACCCATAACATGAGGAGTCAGACCCGGGCTTAGAGCAACCCCAAGAAAAACCATTATTGCTGCAACAGCACCTGCTTTCCATACCCGGTGGTTACCCTTCAACCGTTTCCTTCCCCACCACACCGAATGAATACAATATATTTATTACTTTTCAATAAAAATAATACGATAAACAAAACATGAAACATCCTCAATCAACGAAGAATCATGAAAAACAAAACCTCCCTTCAATAGAAACCTATTTAAAAGAAGAAACGAATTTCAACACGCACAAAGGACGTAAAACAAAGGTTTCAAAGTAGGTCTTTGAAACATTTAGTTCCAAGGCTTTTGTCAAAAAAAACTCCGATAGTTAAGGAGGAAAATCGCTCATGAAAGGAACAATAAAATGGTATAATTCACGAAAAGGCTATGGATTTATCGTCGGTGAAGACGGAAAAGACATTTTCCTTCACCGGTCAGCTGTGCCAGCTGAGATGCGCCTCAACGAAGGCGATAAAATCGAATACGAAATCGAAGACAGCGATCGAGGCCCCAAGGCCGTCAACATCAAAAAAGGATAACCCCCTACCATATACATACTTCTCAACACTTTTTACACCTCATAGAGAACACCCATCAAAACAACCATGTCCCTGAAACCATCAGGGATACCAAGAGATGACTTTCTCAACTGTTCTTTCTCTTTTCAACCACAATATTCAACCATATCAATATTTCATAACAAGCCAGTATTTTATCAATAAACACCTCATCGAAGGAAAAATAAACAACAACACCGATTCAGTCCCCCATGAACGCATTCATCACTGGTGGAGCAGGATTCATTGGAAGCCATCTTGTCGACAGCCTCCTTCGCAACCATGATTCCGTCACAGTCTACGACAACCTCAGCTCAGGACAAAAAAGCTTCCTCCAACAACACTTCAACAACAAAGACTTCACCTTCGTACATGCTGATTTACTCAACCTTAAAAAACTCACCAGAACACTTCAAGGCCATGACGTGGTCTTCCATTTCGCAGCCAACCCCCACGTACGACTCGGTGAGACACAAACAGACCTGGACCTCCAACAAGGAATCATCGCCACCTACAACGTCCTCGAAGCCATGCGGCAGAACGCCATCAAAAAAATCGTTTTTTCCTCCAGCTCCGTCGTCTATGGTGAAACCACGGAACCGACCCTCCCAGAGACCTATGGACCGACGCTACCCATCTCCATGTACGGGGCCGGAAAACTAGGGGCAGAAGGACTCATCAGCGCCTTCTGCGGCACCTTCGACTTCCAAGCCTGGATGTACCGGTTCGCAAACGTCGTCGGCGCACGAGGCACCCAAACCCTACCTCTACGTCAGCGACTGCGTCGACGGCATCCTCTACGGGTACACCCATGCGAATCAGAAAATGAACCTCTTCAACCTCAGCTGCGACACCACCACCACCGTCACCAGGATAGCAGAAATGGTCACCCAAGAGATGGGACTTTCCAACGTCGCCTTCAAATACACCGGAGGTATCCGCGGCTGGAAAGGAGACGTGCCTCGATTCCAACTCGATGCTGCAAAGATGAACAACCTTGGTTGGAACGCCACCCTCTCCTCAGACGAAGCCGTCAGAAAAGCAATCAAAGACGTGCTAAACGCCAAAATTTAAAAGAACACAGGAGCTTTCCATCACTCATTATGCGACTCTCCATCATTGGAACAGGATATGTCGGGCTCGTCACTGGTGCATGTTTTGCACAATTAGGTCACCATGTCACTTGCATCGACATCGACCCTGACAAGATACAAAAAATAAACCAGGGGATCTCCCCTATTTATGAAGAAGGATTAGACATTCTTCTTACCACCTACAAGGACCGAATAACGGCGACAACAGATTATAAGGCGATTATCAACACTGATGTCACGTTTCTATGCGTCGGTACACCCTCCAAAAAAGACGGTTCCCTTGACATCTCCTACCTCACTGAAGCCGCAACTCAAATAGCACAAACCCTTCAAATGAAAAAAGCAACCCATATTGTAGTCGTTAAAAGCACGGTTCTTCCTGGCACTACACAGGAAGTCGTCCTCCCCCTGCTTGAACAACACACAGGGAAAAAGGTAGGCATCGACATCGGCCTTGCCATGAACCCGGAATTCCTCAAAGAAGGCGTCGCGATCCAGGACTTTCTGAAGCCAGACCGTATCGTCATCGGCCTTTACGACGAGCACAGCAGGAAAATCCTTCGAGAACTCTACAAAGAATTCAACTGCCCCATCCTTGAGACTTCGCTATCCGCAGCAGAGATGATTAAATATGCAAGCAACGCATTCCTTGCCACAAAAATCAGCTTCATCAACGAGATCGGGAACCTTTGCAAGAAACAGGGAATCGACACCTACGATGTCGCCGAGGGAATGGGATTGGATAAACGCATAGGACGATCGTTCCTTGACTCCGGGATTGGATGGGGTGGAAGCTGTTTAAAGGGTGAAGAAAAAATCCTCTTGTACGAGAAGCAAGAACCTCATTTTATGAGTTTTAAAGACTGTTTTCAATCCTATTCAAAAAAAGAAACTGGAGTATATTATCCAAAAGATTTGAAAGTATTAACCTGGAATATCGATAAACTTTGTTTCGAATTTCATCCAATCAAAGCTCTTACAAAGCGACTATATACCGGAAACATCAATCGCATACAAACAAGCATGGGAAAAAGTATTTTTGTCACCAGCGATCACCCGATGTTAGTTGTTGATGGAAAAAACATATCCATTAAACGATCCTCCGAGATAAATGAAGGATGTCGACTTCCAGTACTAAAAGATATACCGACTATGACCTTAAAGAATCTTGACCTGATTCAAATCATCAGTATATCCTCTGAATTTCCGACAAAAAATGTGTATCTCAAACCGCGATTCTTTCATCTCAAAGATCATAAAAATGAAATACAACAACTTATCAAAAAAATTAATTATAATAAAAAATTTACATACAACAAATCACATGACTTTTTTAGAAAGAATTACCTTCCCTTGGACGTCTTTTTAGCTATTGAGCAAAAACTCCCCTTTAAAAGATCAGATTTTTCTCTCTATACCGCGATTGGGGCAACAACCTACGTACCTGCCGTAATAAAACTGGATGAAAAATTCTGGCGTTTTATTGGATATTACCTCAGCGAAGGATGTATCAACTCAGACAATTCAGGTCATGGGAAAAAACCACGGAAGCGAATTATGTTTAGTTTTAACTACCATGGAGAAGAAGATTACGTAAAAGATGTCGAACATTATTTGTCAGAACAAGGAATAAAATTTTCAACGGTGCTGAAAAAAACCAGCACACAAATCATTTTTTCATCAAGAATATTTGCCTATCTCTTGGATAACCACTTAGATTGCGGAACAAACAGTTACACCCATAAAATACCTGATTTGATTTATACTCAGCGGAAGGAGAACCGGTTCGCCCTGCTCTCTGGTCTTTTTAGAGGAGACGGTTCTATAGCCTTCCCAAAGCATACAAATGCGGTAGTGTATGAATATGGAAGCATTAGTAAAGAATTAATTCAAGGAATGATTATGCTACTACATAGTATCGACGTGACACCCAGTTATAAAACTTCAAAATCAGCGAAATCAACAGCTCCCGCACATTTTATAAGAATCTCAAGCAGAGACCAGATTGAAGTTCTTAAAAAGGTGTTTAAACGCCAAGACCAAAGGCAAATTGAAAAAAAACTTATCTCGTACAACAAAATCATTACGCCAACCGGTCATCGAAAACATGGAGGAGTAACCTCAGTTAAAGTAAGGAAGAATACAGCCACTTTCGAACAAACGTATGTATACTCTTTAGAAGTAGAGGGGAATCATAACTTTGTAACGACCGATGGATTAATCGTTCATAACTGTTTCCCCAAAGACATTGACGCGCTCATCCCCTGGGCACATGAACAGCATGAACATGTCCGAATCATCGAAAGTACAAAAAAAGTCAACGAAGACCAACCGGAACGCCTCATCACCCTACTAAAAAAGCATATTCCCATACTCAAAGGAAAGACCATCGGCATCCTTGGTCTTGCCTTCAAACCAGACACTGATGACATCAGAGAAAGCCGTGCGATCCCTATTGTAAAAGAACTCCTTAGAGACAAGGCGCACATCAAAGCATACGACCCTCAAGCGATGGAGAACTTCAAAACACTCTACCCCACTATAGAATACTGCACCAAAGCAACACAGGTGCTCTCCGCTGATGCCATCCTTATCGTCACCAAATGGAAAGAGTTCACCACCCTCAACTATCAAGGAACAATAGTGATCGACGGACGAAGACTTGATGAAGCAAAAAACGCTACAATATATGAAGGAGTCTGTTGGTAACTATGACCATACAAAAAGCTGTCATCCCCGCCGCAGGACTTGGGACACGATTCCTCCCCGTCACCAAATCCATGCCAAAAGAAATGCTCCCCATCATCGACACACCCGCTATCCACTAC
>JALOTN010000067.1 GCA_025457885.1 Thermoplasmatota archaeon
AGATGAGAAGCGAGTCATCGAACAACTGCAACGAAATTCAAACGAAAGCATTGATAAAATTGCCAAAACCTGCGGTTTTTCTAGACAAAAAGTCTGGCGCATCATCAAACGCCTTGAGAACAACAAAACCATCTGGGGCTACACCGCAATCCCCGACAAAGAGAAACAAGGAGTACGTCATTACATCCTCCTGCTGAAACGATCCAACCAACCGGCAGGGGACATCGTCGACAACGTCCTGGAAGCCTTCAAAAAATACACAGGGAAAAACATAGGTGTCTTCGTACAAACCGCCAGCATCCTACAAGGGGAATACGACCTCATGCTC
The DNA here is from genome assembly GCA_025457885.1 of Thermoplasmatota archaeon. Classification (GTDB taxonomy): domain Archaea; phylum Thermoplasmatota; class E2; order DHVEG-1; family DHVEG-1; genus SM1-50. The sequence continues at coordinate 329 of JALOTN010000067.1, forward strand.
TGCTTCACTGCAAAAGATATCATGGTCGCAACACGCTTCATCGAGTTCCTCAAAAAGAAATACGCCACCTACATTAGCGATATTTCCCTGATGGAAGACATCTTCTCCATACGCGTCAGCGGAATGATGAATCCAAAGGTCGACGACCTGAAAGAATTCTTCAAAACACCATAAAAAAAAGATTTTCGGGGAACCATTCCCCATTTTCTCTCCTTTTTTCAACACACACAGAACCGTTCCTTCCCCATTTCATCAAATTTTTTTTTTATGAAGAGGAGAAACAGAGAATAAAGAGAAGGGGTCTAAAAAGTCTGGGAGGAAAAGAATGAAAAAAAGAATTTTTCAATTCAATTCTTTAGACCCCCTCACCTTTCCCTGAATAAGAAACAAGTACATAAAAGTTACTCCTTGAATCGACAAAGATGAACTGCTGATGAACGACGCATTCATCATCATTTTTACCAGAAAATTCTTAAGAAAAAGAAAAATTTAACAGGAGAAAAAGCGATATTAACATCATCATTTCTTAAAAAGAAGAAAAGAAAAAAAAGATGAAAGAGGGACAAAAGATATCCTCTCAGGCCTCGTATTATTTCATATGTTTTTTTTAATGATGAATCAACCCAAGAGACGACAACTCTTGAGATAGCTTCTCCACAGCAAGAGAAACATCCGTTATCTTCCGAGCACCGGTGCAGACGATCTTCCCAGAGCCGAACAACAACATAGCGACCCGTGGTTCCTTTATCCGATACACCAGTCCAGGGAACTGCTCTGGTTCATACTCAACGTTCTCTAATCCTAGTGCCATGGCGACCTCATTGAGGTTCAACTCGCCACCAAGATCAGAGATCGCGACAATGTTCTGAATAACAATCTCAGGGTCTTTGTAGACCTCTACACCTAGCTTCTTGAGCTTTTCCGCGATGATATTAATCGTGGTCCTGACATCCTCAATGTTCTTCGCACCAGTACAATTCGCTTTCCCGCTGCGGAACAACAAGGTCGCAGTCTTCGGACTGCTTAACCGATACACCAATCCAGGGAACTGCTCAGGTTCATATTCAGCTTCTTCCAATGATTGCGCAATCACGTCCAAATCCAACTTATCGGAAAATGACGTTGATGCGACAATATTTTCTACGATTACTTCTGGCATACATTTTCCTCCATTTTTATACCAAATGATACTAATTTTTCCAACATTTTCTTTAACGCAACGGTGGCTTCTTCGACACTCTTCCCGTTGCAGACCATCTTTCCCGAATCAAACAAGAGTATAACAGTGTTTGGGTCCTCCTCTTTATAAACCAATCCAGGGAATGTTCGAGGGGAAAACTCAGGGACCTGCAGGAACTTCGCGAGACTTCGTAATTTAATCTCCTGATGTATATGAGTCGAAACCGTGACATTCTGCACCAAAATCTCTGGTGACCATTCAACAGCGACACCAGCGATGTTGAGACGTTCCTGGACCATTTTGACGACCTCCTGGACCTCATCCATGGTTTTCGGACCAGTCACCATCACAGCTCCGGAGGCCATGAGCGCGGCCATCGAATGAGGATGCGGGAACTGCAAGATGAGCGCTGGGGCATCACAGGAATCAAAGCGAGCATCTGGGAGAATCTCGGCTAGTTTTGGTAAATCCAGGGCGGATGCCACTGAAAAAGACACGATAATGTTTTCTACCTGGACCTGGGTCATAAGAAAATTTCCCTCCTTGAAGTATATAAAGGCTTTTTATAAACATTTCGTAAAAAACGAAAATATCGACAAAATATCACCAGACTTTGTCGATATCGATATCCTCATCCTCGGTATCTTCTGTCTTTTTCTTCCTGTTGGACCGCTCCTCGGTCACCTGATCAAGCAACCCATGAAACTCATGGGTCCGGTCATGGATCCGCTGTTCGCAACTGGAGACGACAAGCTCGCCCCGGGTCTTTTCAATGAGACTGCGGACCATGTCCTGCTTCTTCTTAATAGGGACCAAAGCAGAGGGATAATCAAAGCTCATAATCGCATCATAAATCCGGTCCATATAGCCGAGGTACTCGTTTGCTTTCTGGGTGTTGCCCTCCAGCATGAAATCCAAGGCTCCCCTGCGTAGTTCACCAACGACGTCACAAAGCCCAAGCAAGTACGCACTATACGTCGTCTGAATCGCATCAGGGTCAGGAAGGTCTTCGCCTTTCATGATATTATACAAGCATTGGATCTCCACATACTCCTGGGCAGCGTTCTCCACAAACCCGGTGTGAAACACATCCGCATGACCCATGGTGATCTCATAGAGTTGCGCAAGTCTCGTGGAAGCTTGTTTCATGTAGGATTCTGCTTCCTCCATCTGATTGCGATGCAGCTGCTGGATGCCTTTCCGGCAAAAGATAATGATATCACGGGAGGCTTTTAACGCATCCTCCCGGATTTTTTCTTTCTCATCGATATGGTTCTCGATTTTCTCGATGATGCCATCCAGGTTCTTCATGGCTTCTGTTGAGTGTTTCTGCGTAGTTACTTCCCTTCCATCATTTTCTTATTTACCCAAAACTCAGGGTTTTTTCCAGACAAGGTAATCATCATCTGCTCCGCGCAGATCTTCCCGGCACGCAGCTGTCCTTCCTTGGTAGATGCCCCAATATGAGGAGTGCAGACAACCTTCGGGTGATTCACGAGTTCCTTGAAGGTTGGAGGCTCTGCTGCGTACACATCAAGACCAGCCGCAAGTACTTTACCAGCATTCAGATGATTCAGCAATGCTTGTTCATCGACGGTGCCGCCACGGGCGCAGTTGATGAGGATGACCCCGTTCTTCATCTTTTCAAAATCAGCTTCCTTAATCGTTGCTCCCTCTGTTTTCACAAAGGGGATATGTAAAGAGATATAATCGGATTCCTTCAGCAGCTGATCCAAGGGGACAATCGTGATATTTGCAGCTGGTGATTTCGTGATGTATTTATCATAGGCGATGACCTTCATGTTAAATGCCAAGGCTCGTTTCCCCAGCTCGGTGCCAATCCGGCCGATCCCAATAATCCCCAGGGTCTTGCCGCACAGTTCGACACCCTTGAACGCCTTCTTCTCCCAGAGACCCTGTTTCATGGAATGATCCGCCTGGGGAATAGAACGAGACGCAGCAAGCATCAGACCAAAGGCAAGCTCTGCGACACTCTCTGTGGTCCCTGTCGGTGCATTGACAACCTTAATCTTGTTATTCGAAGCAGCCACCAGATCGATGTTGTCGACCCCGATACCAGCCCGACCAATCACCTTCAGTTTCCCTTTTGCACCTGCGTTGATGACATCTGCAGTTGCTTTTGTCCTGCTGCGCACCATCAACCCATCATACGCAGGGATTTCCTTTAGAAGGGTCGCCGGGTCCATTTCATTAAACACCACCTCATGACCAGCATCTTTTAACTGTTGAATCACAGCGTTCTCGGTTTTATCAGTGATAAGGATTTTCATTTACCAATACCTCCAGGGGGTGTATCGACTCGAAGATAAAAATGTTTATGGCTTCCCTGTGGGGTAGATAACATACTTTTTCACCATCAAAGGATATTATACTAGAGATATAAGTCCTCCTGTTGGTTCTTTTTTCCTTTTTGACCTCCTTTAACTCTCAAAGGTATACGTAAAATAAAAAAACGTGTTCACAAGTGGTATTTATAAAAATCACGGATTGTGACCAGACAGTAAATTCACTCACAAACATAGATTGGATGTAAAATTTTACACACCTACAAACATTAACAACAGAAGATAGTGAAAAAGTCATAGGTGTTAATAGTTTGTCCGTTTCTCCACAGGAAAATCTTTTGAATGCTCTGGTGACTCTGCCCCCTCCGTCCTTTTTTTTCACATCTGGTTCAGCATTCAGAAGATAGATTCAGACATCATTTCAGACAATTTCAGAACCTATTCAATAGTTATTAATTTCTACATATAAAGCAGTGCCAAGATAAAAACGTTCATATTTTGGTAAATATAGTGAGAGTCCAGTGAAATCTATAGCACCAAAACATAAAACTGGAAAACCAAGATTGCCATAAAAGGATTGGTTCCAAGATTCTACGCCATATCGACCACTTGTATATATCCATCCATTGGCTGGATAAAAATCACCATAGGGCCAACTACTCAAATAACCAAAAGTTATCCATTCATTAAAACCTATTGGGGAAAAAGCAAATATAGCAAGAATAAAATTCTCCAATATTTCACACATTTTATAAATAATAGGATGACCTGAAAAATATTCTAGTAGGAGACTAAAAAACCATGCAAATGGTAACATTATAAGTCTTAACCTAAAAGGTATAACTCCTGTATTACCTGTTTGTCCAGTTAAATAACATAAAACATTTGAATTACCAGTTGACATCCTTTTATCTTTATTGCATAATTTATTGAGAAGGTTTTTATCTTGAAAAATCTTATATTCCTTATTAACCAACTTCTGTGCCCTCTCAACACTCATCCCCCTTGGTAACAAACCATACTTGTCCAACTCCACCACTGCTTCCTTGAAGATTGGGATTGCCTCTTCCCTTGTTGATGTCTGGTTTAACCTGGCTCTGAATTCCACCAGATACTGTTCCAGATTCTGGTATTGTTCCTTGGTGAGTTTCACGGTGGTATCCTTATATCCTTTGATTCCACAAGCTTGAGTGGTGACTTCCGCGAGGTCATCATCAGTGGATGCTTTGACAACCTGGAAGTTGATAGTTGGTGCTATCGTGACACCGATAAATAGGAGGATTACACTTACTGCAAGGATTCTTTTCATTTCCATCAACTCATCCCTGGGATGTCATAGGGTTCTTGTGCAGGGAACCAGTCAAATTCAGACCAATGTATTGTCATCGTAAGCGCATAACTAAACAATATATTCGAATAGAATAAAATGCCTTTAATAGGTCGTGGAGCGATTTGTCTCCAATCATTCCAAAAATTATGTCTCCATTGTGCTCTGGATATTATCATTCCTGGTATGAAGAGAAGGCAGAAGTCTATGTAAAAATTTGCTTGTATCGTATTGTTAATAAAATTATTTCTTACACATCTTAATGTATTACCACTTTCTATACCACTATTATAAAGTCCAATTCCATTTTCCTTAAATTCATTCTGAGAAACTACAATCCTTAATGAATTTCCTACATGAATTCCTATTCCATTCTTGATAAAAAGATTGTGTGTTAGTGAACTATAATCAGTAGCGACAACATAACAACCATTCTCTGCATTTTCTTTGAATATATTATCATAGCATGTAAGGTTAATACACCAAGCTATTTCTAACCCATCCAAGGTATTGTTCATGAAAATATTATCATGGATAGTAACGTTTTCTATACGTGAATGATTAGGGGGAATATCATGAATTTCCATGCCTACTCCAGAAGTTTGTTTAAGATTTTGTATGGTGAACCCTCTGACTTCAACATTATTCGCAACCACTTCAACAACCGCAGAGTCCCACCAGCCAGTGAGTATCGTTGTATTCTTATTTTCACCAACTAAGGAAATAGATTTGTTCAGGTAAACACAGCAATCCATCCCCGTACTTCGATTATACACTCCTGAATAGACATAAATGGTATCTCCATCACTTGCATTGTCGACTGCGTCTTGGATGATACTGTAATTCCCTGGTCCACTCCCACCAACATATAACCAGTTACCTCGTGTTGATTGAGATTTCTCGGTGTTCTGTGCTATTACTGGTGCCATAGTTACACCAACGAACAAGAGAATGATTCCTATAGCCAACCATTTCCTTGTCATCTGATTATTCCTCGCTAAGGCATAAATAATTATGAGACCAACACGCAGCATTGTATGTAGGAACAAAAGCGTAGAAGAGTAATCCAATAACAACGATTATTCCTACGAATATAGCCTTCATAATTGTTAAAGGTATACACCCAGGAAACCAAGAACAAATCGTATGAAAACCATCTGATGTTAAATCTTGATTATTCTTATTTTGAAAAGAGTTAATGATTGACAACGGCTTTGTCTTCAACATATAGAGTGCTGTTACAATTCCATTAGGATTCATATCCTTTAATGACTTGTCCTGACTTATTCTTCGAAGACATAGTTCTTTAAACCATGAAAAGACCTTATCATCCATTTTACTAATGATATTTATAGCATTCTTGAGTTGCTTTGTTATATCATCTCTGATTGGAAATTGTAAAGGATTACCTCTACCTATCCCAAGATACTGGGAAGTGATGATTTTCTGTTGTTGATTGGTTGCTCTCTGTGTCCTGGTCTGGAATAAAGGTGAATCATTCACCGTTGATTTCACAGATTGATACCCCACCACATTACTCAATGAACCCATCACAAGAAGAACCACAGCCAGGATACTTACTCCGATGAGAGGTTTCTTATCCATACTTTCCTGCCCGTTCAATATAATCTCCTTTTCGGCATTATTCTTTTTAATCATGAACATGGATGGTAAATTCCATCGTAGCTCCACGTCGTTCCTCCAAGGGAATTATCATTCTAAAATCAAGAAACCACCAAAAAATGTGAAGAGGAACGAATAAATATGATAGGAAAAACAATCTTGGTGCGATTCCTATCACTGCGATTTTCCCTTGAACATCGGTATTTACCATTTCTTTCGTGATAGCAAAATACGCCAAGTGTTCTTGTGATGTCCAATTCCATCTCCTCAAGATAGCACCTCCACTACCCATGCCCTGGGGGATGCTTCCATTTGAGGTTAACTCAATGTCCATCTGAAACCATGCTGGGAATATTTGTGCTTGTGTATGGCAGAAAATCGTTGTTTTGAACCCAACATTGACCCAATCAGTATCAGTCCCAAAGGAAGAGTAATTCAAATCAAATACAGGGTTAGAATCCTCGAACTCTACAACACCCCATTTCCATTTATTACGGTCATAGGTGATATGAACATTAGGTAGTGTAAAATTGCAATAAGACCAATTTTCTGCACTGGCAGATATTATATTTTCTTTGTCAGAGAGGTAGTCTATCGAATCATCTGCATACGATGATGGGACAAAGATTGTTCCAAAGAAAAGAAAGATAATTCCAGCCGTCAAACTTTTTCTAAATAAATGATTTCTACTCATGTATTTTCCCCTATACAGTATTTTAAATGAATGTTCTCCTATAAGAAGATACCTTCAGAAGAACTTCCAGATATTGCCTAAAGTCGCCCAGTTTTTATGACCTAAACTGTCAACAGCTCGAATATCAATATGATGCGGGGGAACCTGTGTTAATCCTTCCCGTCTCCAAGTCCAGGTATACGGTTCGGATGTCACAGACGCCACCTCATTATCATCGATAATAAATGCCACTTGGACTATTTCAAATCCGTCTTCCTGGAATGCTTCAGCTTCGATGGTGATTCTCCCGATGATGAATGGAGATTTCGTTGGAAGAAGCTTGATATTCATGAAATAGAGTGCATTTGTTGGTTTCAGAATCGAGACTGTTGGCAATGCATAATCAACAACAACCGATGCAGTATCACTACTGCTATTCCCATCAGCATCTGTTACCGTAAATGTCGCTGTGTAATTCCCACGGTGGTCGTAGGCATGTTTCGGGTTCTCTTCAGTCGATGTGGTCCCGTCACCGAAATCCCAATGATAAGTATAGGGGAGAACACCGCCATAAATAGTGCCAGAGAACCAGATTGAGGAATGAGCATATCCACTGTAAGGACCATTAGCTTCAACCCATAGAGGTCCTTTTCCAAATGCATAAAAAGCATCTTCATGAGAACCGATATAGACGGTTCCATCTGCGCTTATCGCTGGTGGTGAGTCTGTAAAATAACCAATGTTCTTTCTCCATTGCTCGGTCCCATCAGGATTGACTGCAATGAGATAACCTCCTTCCCATGTTCCTAGATAGATGGTGCCATCGATGGAGGAACAGGGTGTTCCACCTTCAACAGTCCCAGGGACATCATAGACCCATTTCACTGAACCATTTTCAGGATTGATAGCATAGAGGTCACGATATCCACAATAAATAGTACCATCCAGTCCGATAGTTGGGGATGTCCCTGCTTGACCTAAGTATGTTTTCCATATCATGGTACCGTTTGGATTCACTGCATGAAGGTTACAGTCAAATGAAATCACGTAAATGGTTCCATCATCACCAATGCAGGGACTGACTCGAATCCAATCCCCAGTTTTATATTTCCATTTCAAGGTCCCATTCTCAGGATACAATGCGTAGAGGTAGGTATCATGGCATCCGCAGTAGATAGTTCCGTCTGGTCCTATAGCTGGAGAGGAAAGAACCACATGGTTCGTATTAAATACCCATTTTCTGGTCCCATTTGGATAAATCGCATGGATAGTTTTACTACCACTTCCCACATAGATGGTTCCATCGTCTCCAATAACTGGTGAAGAATCCAAATCACCTCCAGTTTGATAGGTCCATTTGACAGTTCCATTTGGATTCATCGCATAAAGACATCCATTACCAGCGACAGCGCCAAAATAAATAGTACCGTCCTCTGCAATCGCAGGTGTACATACGATAAGACCTACCAGAAATTTCCATTTTAAAGACCCGTTTGGATACACTGCATTCAAGTCATATGAACCAACATAAATCATGCCATTTTTATCGATGGCTGTACCACCATATACTGGTCCAAAGGTTGCGATTCTCCATTTCACAACACCTGTCGCATTTGTAGCTGAATATGGACTTCTTCCTGTATGACGAGTATCATGGCAGTACATCGGCCAGGAACTGTCCATTAGACCACTATTGATGTTCAACAATCCGTTTTCATACGATGGTCCTATATCTGAGGTGATTGGTCCCTGATTCTGATACACAGGTTCAACATCACCAGGAGAATCATCTGTCGGATTGTATCTGGCAAGATATGAGTGAGGAAGATACGCATCATACGATTCATCCTGGGATGAATCATCGGTCACCTGATTTGAAACCCCCACCACAGAACTCGACACCATCAAGAACAGAACCAGTAGCGAGATAAGGTGTTTCTTCATCGGTTTTCCTACCCTTATGATTTTATAATGTGCCACTCATATAAAAACATAGCCCGAAAATCATTAGTGCTTGAATGCAGGATAATACTTCTTGACCTGTTCTTGCACTTCATCCCACCCTGCCTTCTTATAGTGCTTC
>JALOTN010000068.1 GCA_025457885.1 Thermoplasmatota archaeon
CTTTTACCATTCCAATATATATTAGATATAAGTGGAAATTCTCAACAAGATAACCAGGTTATGAGTATCGTTGTAGATATGGACTGTATAAAAAAACCACTTATGGTTGGGGGTGATGGAAAAATTGAACTTGGATATGAACAACGCACATCTTTTTATTATTGTCTTACTAAAGTTATTGTTAATGGATTAATTACTGTTCAAGATATTACTGAAAAAGTAGTTGGATATGCTTGGATAGATCATCAATGGGGTGATTTTTTAAATCTAAATAATCCAACGTATGGAATGGTAGTTTCTTATGAATGGTTTTCGATAAAATTAAATGATAATCGTGAGATATTAGGGGGGAACACTTGGGATCAAGAAACTGGTGAAAAAATAAATAATTCATTTTCAGATGGACTTAACTTAATTAATAGTGATGGATCATTAGAACTTTTAGAACAATATTCTATAGTGCCTCAATCTTATTGGTATGATTCGCTAACAAATAAAATATTTGCTTCAAAATGGAATATTATTGAAGAATCAAAATCAATTAATTTAATTATTACACCGGTATACAATGATCAAATGATGCGTGTTGCAGAAGATTCTCCCTTAATACTTCAAATATTAAATAAAATTATTCCAGGTTCATGCTTTTGGGAAGGTGTTTGTACAGTTTCTGGTTCTATCAATGGAGAATTAATCGCAGGAAAAGCATATGTAGAACTTACTCACCATTATGATACTCAACATGACAAATAATAAATAATGATAAATAATATAAAATAAAGATTTAACTAATAGGAAATAAAAATGATAAAAAGAAAAAAAATTTGTATAATTATTTCACTTACAATTGGAATTATTTTTATAATTAATCTCGGGGGAGATCAAATTGAAGCAATATCATTCAAGAGATTTAATCAAAATATTGTCCGAGAAGTATTATATGTAGGTGGTTCCGGACCTGGAAATTTCAGTAAAATTCAAGACGCGATAGACAATGCTTCATCAGGGGATAATATATTTGTTTTTCATGGAATTTATTTAGAAAATATTTCCGTTTATAAAAGATTATCAATTATAGGCGAATGCAAAGAAAATACTATAATTGATGCAAAAAATAAAGGATATTCGATAAATATTTCTGTCGATGGTGTTTCAGTTTCAGGTTTTACTATTCAAAATGGATCTTATTCGGGGAACTTAATAAATAAAGCAAATTTATTTATTAATTCGAGTGACAATATTATAAAAGAAAATATTTTTAAATATTCTGAATCAGGTATTATGATTGTGAATTCGAATCGGAATAACATATCAAATAATATCATAAGTGATAATGTTATTGGATTATGGCTTATTGGTTCAAAAAATAATGTTTATAAGAATTTAATTATAAACAATTCGAATATCGGAATTGATTTATTGGGATCAGAAAACATAATCTCTAACAATATGATATTCAACAATAATGATATAGGTTTATATCTTATAGATTCAAGTAAAAATAATATTTTAAATAATGAGATTAGTAATAATTCTATTGGAATCGTTTTGACATGGAATCGTGAAAATGATGAAAATCGTAATAATGTAATTTCAAAAAATAATTTTAGAAACAATACAAAAAGTGATTCAGGTTTTGTCGAACATTTGGGAATTAATCAAAAAAATATTTGGAAAAATAATTACTGGGAAAAATCAAGATTATTTCCAAAATTAATACTTGGACTAAAACAAACACGATTTTATTTTCCCACTCCTTTTGGTGCTTTATGGTTTTTCATTCCTTGGTTTCATTTTGATTTAAATCCTGCTAAACAACCGTATCTAATCATAATTTAACTGTAAAAAAAATTTAAAAGTTATTAATTTTTTAGAGTATTACATTTATTTATATTTTATAATTATAAGTTTTTGAAATCTTCCATTAGTCGACGATTATTTATCTTTTCCCATAAATCTATTGGAATTGAATATTTCTTGTGAATTTTTTCATTAAACCTAAGACCAACATATGAACAAAATGGAATGATTCCTTCAAATGTTGGACAATGAATAACACATCGTTGAAGTCGATCAATGTTGAGATTCCTTGCATCTTGATACCACATTATACCAATAATTAAAGTTTTTTTATTATAATTACGAAGAGCAAAATCTTTACCACCAATAGCAGCATCTTTCGCTATTTTTTTTAAATCAAATCCATCAGGTATTTTATTATTGAAGGTGAATGAATTAATATTTTTAACTAAGGATGTAGCAAAACGTAACTTTCTTAATGGACCCTTTTTTTGTGCTTCTTTTTTTATAAAATTAACTAGTGCTTCAATATTTATAAAACGTGTAATTGGCAAAGGTTCCCCATTATTAAGAAATATTAATGTCGATCCTCCGCAACCAGGGTGAGGAGTATATTCTATTTGAGGTTCGTTTATCAACATTTCAATTAATTGAGAAATTGGATATGCTATAGAAGAAGGATAAAAATCATCTCTAGATATAAATCCTGGAAATTCTTTTTCGATGCTATTGAATGTTTCTATTAAGTCAATAAATATGTCTTTAGATTGATTTATTTTATCCGAATATCTATTTTCAAGATTTGGTTGAAAATGGACACCGCGAACAATGTCGATATTATTAAAAGCAAAATTAACAATTTTACCCGCTTCTTGGATATTAATGTGATTTAATTCTGTATCAAAAACAACATTTAAATTTACTTTTCTTAAATTTTCTAGGACTTTCGTATGATATTTAATTAAAGGATTTGTTGAAATCTTTGTTCCATTGAATCGTAGATAAATAGTATTCAATTTTTCTGTTTTTAATCGCTGACAATAATCTAAATTTTCAGCAAGTTTTATACCATTAGTGGTCATTTGAATATGTGAAAAACCAACTTTTTTAGCTATTTGAATTATATTAAAAATGTCATTTCTTAATGTAGGTTCTCCACCAGTTATTTGTATAGAATCAGAAGCTTTAGGTTTAACTTTTCTTGTTTGTAACATTAATTCTTTAAGTTGAATTATTGAAGGTTCATATACATAACCTACTTCATGAGCATTAAAATTTTTTTTATCAGAATAAAAATCTGTTCTATTTGTAACTACTAAATTTGTCAACATTGTTTGAGACATGTGTGTATCATATAATTCAGGATATTCCAAAATTCTTGTTTTTATATAAGAAAAGGATTTAGTTTTGGCTTTATAAATAATCCATCTTTTGTATAAATCAATATCTCTAAAATATATTTCTTTAAAAAACCCATGTTTTTGACAACTCTTAATAATCCATATTTTTTTATCGTCTTCAATAATGCTCGCGTTAATTTTTTGAATAATTCCTTCTTGATGACAGATAGGACATACTGAAAAGGTTTTTTCTAATTCTTTCATTAAGTTCTAATATTAATAGGATTGGAGGTTTATACAATTTTTTAATGTTTTATATATTAATTTAAAGAAAAATATATATAATATAATTTAATAATAAATTGTATAATGAATAATAACATTTTAGAATTGAAAAAAAGACGAGAAATTTACGATTATATATCGAAAAACTCGGGTTTACATATGCGCGACATATCAAGAAAAATGAATATTCCTTTTACGACTTTAAAATATCATTTACATTACCTTGAAAAAAAAGGATATATAATATCAAAAGATGATGGAAAATATTTACGTTATTATATTTCTTTAGAAATAGGTGAAAGAGAAAAAAGAGTTTTAAATTGTCTCAGAAAAAAAACTACATTGCATATAATCCTTTGGTTTTTCATTGCACAACAATGCTCACAGAAGGATTTGAGCAGATATCTTGAAAAACATCCTGCAACTATAAGTTTTCATTTAAGGAATATGTTAAATGCTGGTATTATTAAGCAAATATCAATAGAAAGTGGAATCATCTATAAAGAAACACTCCCAAATGTCATTGAACGTACACAAATTTCAAGTGAAAAAATATATATTTTGCAAGATTCATGGATGATCTACGATCTGCTGATTAAGCATAAAGAGAATCTTTATGATAAAGAGATAGTGAATGGTATTATCGAGTATATAGAGATGCACATTTCCGATGGAATACCAAAAAAAATTCAAAATAGAGAAGATACTATTGAATCTGTTATAGAAACATTTTTTGAATTGTTCTTTCCACCATCATTTTGTACTTGATTATAAATTTTTATTAAGATAATAATTATTGTTGAATAATATGTGAAGATTGGATAATTGCACTATAAATTATATATATTAAAATAAATATTAATTGGTTTGTCTGGGAGGTGGTATTGTAGTGAGTGCCTTTCCGCTCACTACAATGCCCTTTTTAAGCGGTTATTCCAGTTATTTCTATTTTTTATGGCATTTCCGCATTTCCTTCAAAAGTAAATTAAATACGCTGTTTTTAGAATTTTGTAGGATTTTCTCGGAGGAGGGCTTTATGTTTCTCAGGAGAGTTCCTTCCATTGGGGCTAGAAAAGAATGAATAAAATCGGGGAATATGGATTTGATCGGGCTTTCGAATCATCTCTCTTTGGAGAATTGAGGGAGCAGTGGATTCGAAATCGATTCATCATGGACACCGTTCTACTGCGTAAACCTTCTTTGAAAGAATTATCTGCCGCAAGCTTCTTGTCTGTTGTTGAATCTGATATCCCTGTGGATCTCATCTGCTCTCAGAAGCTCTTTGAAATGAAGAAACTTGCATCCTGCTTCAGAGGAACTATCACCAGTTTTTTTGGTTTTGAATCTCATTTGAATTCTTCAAAGGCCTCAGCTGATTATCTGTTTGCGGTCTCATCGATGAGAAGAGAACGTGAGGCACTTGCGACGCTTGTAAAAGAACAGTCATTACCAAAGGAGTTCTTCAAGAAACAGGAATGGAAGAACGTCTGTGATTTTGTTCTTGAATGGTCAAACAAAGATTCTGTCTTGTATCGGAATGTACTTGGAATGTGGTTCGAGTTTGACATGGCAGAAAACTCATCAGAGACACCAGTTCCTTGCATCTTTCTTCATACGCTACCTCTCCGGAATATCTCCCAGGAGAAGAATGGAACATTACATTGGCTCACCAGACTAGCCTTACCTCTGGTGACAGGGAAGAGTATTTCGGAAAAAACCGAGCAGAACATATTGCATGCTGTTCAGAACCTCCCACCTAACGCGTTGGTTATGGACGCAGGGGTGATGCTCTCACGGCCAACCTCAGGTGTTCGTTTGATCATCGCACGAATCCATCCGGACCAGATCATCCCGTATCTGAGGAGTATGGGATGGGCTGAGGAGAAGAAAGATTTATCTGCTCTTATAGGAGAAATTACGCAGCAGATTTCCCGCCTTGTTCTTCATATCACTATCACAGAAAACGGGATTGACAAGAAAATCGGATTGGAGTGTTCCTTTGCCCCAGACAAATATCACTTGGAGACACGATGGAAATCATTCTTAGAGTATCTTGTTGATAAAAAACTCTGCTTTGAAGAGAAAAAACAGGCGTTATTGGAGTTCGTCGGAATTGAACAAGAAGATAGACAGAGAGATTTTGCTACAGAGAATTACCAGCCGACCGTGAAAATGAAAGGAGACGATTTCTCTACTGCTCTTGTCCGTTACATCAGTCATGTGAAACTCGTCTATGAGCCAAACAAGGCGGTTTACGCGAAAGCCTATCCTGGTGTGCGGCTCTTCGGATGTGAGAAAGCCCCGACACATGATGCGATGTAACAAAACAGTTCTAACAAGGGTTATGCCATCATATCCCTACCATCCCACCTACGTATGTAGCTGCGAAAAACAGCTTTATAGCTTGGCTGCTATAAAATCAAATAAGGAGAGAGTATTGCTTTGAATAGGTATGTGAGTTATTCAACTTCATTTGAAAACGCCGGCGCGGCGCGTGAGATAGAGTTAGAAAAGAAAATGTTCACCCCTGAATGCCAGCTCTATCAAGAGGATCATTCTCGGATGCAGAAGCATCTACCGGTGCGAAGCATCCTTGCGAGCAATTATTTGTGTAAAGCTGAGCCGTTTGTCTCATCTCTGATCTCACCTGAAAAATTCAAAGATATTCTTTCTGTTGCAAAGTTTTTCCCGGGGAATCTTACGAGTTTCTTAGGGTTTGAAATTCATTTAGGGGACATCCGTCAACGTGCGGATTGGGCGTTTGCAATCTCCGGTGTCGGGGACGATCGCATCGTCTTTGAAAACGTGCTCAAGCAGGGTTACTTCCCTCAGTCGTTGATGCAACAACCAGAATGGCAGCAGATTGCTTCGTTTTCTGAAGCCTGGGCAGAGAAGGAGTCGCAGCTGAAAAAACAAGTGAAATGTTTCTGGCTGGAGTTCGATATGCCTGAGTCAAATCCGGATAGAATCATCCCTAGCGTGTTTTTTGGTCCGGAGAAGATTGCGCAGGGTTCATCAAAGGACCTAAGGGCTCAGTTCTCCTGGTTAGTCAACGAAGCATTACCTCTTCTTCGAGGAAAACCAATATCCCTGGCGGTTAAACGTCAGATTCTTTGTTGTATCAGAAAAATTCCCAAAGATGCGTCTCTGTTCCAGGTTGGGACGATGTTGTCGCGTTCGACCAATGACGTCCGTCTGTATATTAATAAGATCCCGCCTAAGGAGATTATTTCCTACTTATCAGCTCTTGGTTGGTCTGATGATAATAGTGTCTTTGAGGAACTTATCAGGGATTTGGAGATCAGAGCAGACCGTTTTGTCCTAAGCTTTGATGTGACACCTAACGGGATCGGTCCTCGTATCGGTATTGAATGTTCCTTTGAGGAGAACCGGTATCATGAGGAGTCACGATGGGAGGGCTTGTTTGATTATCTGGTGCTGAAAGGGATGTGTTTAGCGCAGAAACGCGACGCGCTCCTGCGGTATCCTGGGGTGGAGCATCCAGATGACTTCACAGGTGGAGTGATGAAACCCTTTGCCTCAGTGTCTCAGCATCTTGATAATCTTTTCTCTGGATTATTGGTGAGGTACATAAGTCATGTGAAAGTTGTCTATGTGCCTAATCGGCCGTTGGAGGCAAAAGCGTATCCTGCGGTTCGATTGTTCGAACATGCATCTTCGATGCTTTATAAATGATATCCTAGGGAGAGGATTATTTATTTAGCGTGTGGAAAGATTAATTGACTCCTATTTCCTTTTCTAGTAGGAATATAGAGGAAGTACCTTGTCATGAGATTTGCGACGATTGGACATTTTCTTGATGAAAACTTAGTCAAACAGTTCCCGGAATCCTGGGTGCATGGAAAATTACTTATTTCTCCTGAGTTGGATGTTCGTGGGGCGAAGGGGTACATCACAGGTTTGACTCTGACTGCCCGGGAGATGATGCAGCTTCCAAGAGAACAGGTGAGAAATCACATTCTGGATGCTGCAGTGTTACTTCAAGATGATTTTCATGTGGACCTTATCCAGCTTGGTGCCCTCACCACATCGGTCACAGAGGGAGGGGTATGGGTTGCACATCAGAGGCAATACAGAGGTTTTGTCAATCATGGGGATAGTTATACCGCTGCGGTAACCTGTCAAGCGGTGATGAAAGCATTGCAGTTGTTTGATAAAAAATCTTCTGATCAGGTGCTGGCTATTGTTGGAGCGTATGGTGTGATTGGCGAGGCGGTGACAAAAATTCTTATTTCGAAATTTCGACATTCGATTCTCATCGGGCGTCAGAAAGAAAAATTGGTGGAATTACAGAAAACCATTGATGGTGATTTTGAAACATCTCTGGAACTTCGTACTAATGAAGCGGATGTGGTAGTGACCGCGACGAGTCATCCAGATGCGTTGATAAAATCTGAACATCTGAAGAAGGGGGCGATTGTTGTTGATGTGTCACAGCCTGCGAATCTTTCTTCTGTAGTCTGTGACAAGCGGCCGGATGTGTGTCGGGTTGATGGTGGTTTAGTCGATTTTCCTTATGTGACCGGGATTCCAGGGATGGCGCCGGGAAAGAATTTTTCTTGTATTATTGAAGTTATCATGCAGGCGATGGAGAATGAAAAAGAAAATCATGTTGGCTCCATTGATCTTGCTCATTTACGGAAAACAGAGGACTGGGGAAAGAAATATGGTTTTACTTTGAATGAGTTAACGAATTTTGGAAAAACAGTTCAACGAGTTCGTTGATTTCTTTTTTTTATTTTTTTGTTTCTTGTTTTCCGAAAATTGCGGTGTTAAATGACATATTGGCATAGGTGATATCGTTGTCTTTGGAGTAGGTGCCTTCACCTGCGCTATAAAATAATAGAAATGATTTGTCTTTGAAATAGGAGTGTAATTCTTCTTGGATGATATTTGTCTTATGTCCTAGTGTTTGCAGGATGGTCATACAGGTTGATAAGAGTCCGAATTCTGGTTGTATATCGTTGAAGAGGCGGAGATTTTCTCGTACTGCTTGGATGAGGTCTTGGCCGCTTACAGTAAGAATGGAGACTTCTCCGTCATCAATGACGCAGGGGACTAAAATGGAGTCTTTCATTATTAAAGGTGTTACGACGGGGACGTCTCGACCTTGTCGTCGTAATGAGATGGGATAGTATAATATCGTATGTAACATTGTTTCTTCAGTGAGGAATCCTTCAGGCCAATCTAAGAGTCGAAGAAACTCTGGGACTGCTGGTTTGTTGTTGATTTTGCATATTGCATGACGTTGTGCTCCAAGCTTGGTAATCGTAAAATGAAGATCGGTTGGTTTCATCCCATGAGTGGTATGGACTCCTAGGTCTAGGTCGGTTGCAACCCCGAGATTGACAACGGCATTGGTCAGGAGTTGTTCATTGAAGAATTGATAATTTTTTATCCCTTTGTAATCATCCATGGATGTTCCAAGGATCATTTGGTAGTCGGGGAGTTGTTGGACTGTTTTTTCAAATATTTCGTCTTCTCTCGAAAGCCCTTTTTGCATGAGTTTTTGTGAGAGACCTAATGCTTGCAGTGCGAATTTGCTAACGAAACCGGATCGGATGTATTTCTTTTGTCCAACGCCTGGGATACTTGGTATCACCGGTCCTGAGATGAAGTTGAGGAGGAACTTATTTTTATATGGTGTATCTTTTAATTGGTTGTGGATCATTTCTGCGCATTGTTTTGCTGCACGGAAGGGGTTTCTTTTTGAGTTCTTTCCGACACCAACAGCAACATCCATGTCTGTAGATGAGACAGCAAGTGCGCTTGCTCCTCTGGAGAAGCATCCGTAGTTGTTCATAAAACCAGGGACTGTGCCGCCGATGAGGGGTGTTCCTTTTGGGAGGACATCCCAGACGCCGTTGAGGAACTCTTGGAATCCACCGTATTTTTCGTAGTGTATGGTGGAGAATAAAAGGAAGAAATCTGGGGGGCGGTTGAGTTTTTGTATGGCTGTTTCTGCGACTTCTCGGCCAGCGTCTCGGGCTTCCCATTTTCGGGACATTCCTATGGCTGTTTCTAGGGTTTCTTTCATTGGTTTTTTTTCCCACAAGTTTTTTTTTTTAGGCGGTGGCGTACAGCTCGTCTTTTTGTGTTGTGTCTGTTGTTTGTGAGGGGGTGTTCATGATTTTGAAGATGTCTCGTCGGGCGTTTTCTAGTTCTACTTCAAGTAATCCTTTGTTTGCTAAGGCTGGGACGATGGCGACGAGGGCGTTTTCCATCTCAGGGAACACGTAGAAGAGTACTTCGTAGTTTTGGAGTCGAAACTCTATTTCAGTTAGTCCGGCTCCGGAGTATTCGCCGATAACGGTGAAGACGTCATCCATGGCTCGTTTGATGACATCCCAGATTTGGTTGACCTCTGGTTTGAATTGTTCGTCTGTGGGCATGACGCTAATCATGTTGCGTCGTGCGACGATGCAGGCGTAGATGTCATCGAGTCGCATTAAATCATCAAGTACCTGTGCTATAGGGTCATCCCTCATCCCAATATCACCACCACATCTCTTCCTTGTCTATATCTCGGCTATTTAAATATATTTCCTGTGGGATTGTTTCTCCTGGGTGGGTTTCTAAATGTTACAAAAAAGAGTAGGGATTGATATAATAAAAAAAGAAAAAAGGTGTTTATCGAGGTTTTTTGCTGTAGGTTTTTTTTATGCTTTTTTGTATTCTGCGGGGTCGAGGAGGGTGTTGACCTCGGTTTTGTCTTTTATTTCGATTTCGACGAGCCAGCCGTCATCGTAGGGGCTGCTGTTGATGGTCTCAGGGGAGTCATCGAGTTTTTTGTTGATGGCGGTGATCTTTCCGCTGACTGGTGCGTAGACTTCTGAGACGGATTTGACGGATTCGACGACGCAGAGTTCTTCTCCTTTTTTGATTTCTTTTCCGACGGTGGGGAGTTCGACGAAGACGATGTCGGTCAGTTCATGTTGTGCATGGTCGGTGATGCCTATCTTGGCTTTGGTTCCGGCCAGTTTGACCCATTCGTGTGTCTTGGTGTATTTCAATCCTTCTCGTATCTCATCTGTCATAGCTATCAGGGGTGGTATTTTGCTGGTTGTTTTAAATCTTTTCTTTGGTATTTGAAGGGTTTAAAAAAGAGGGGGTAGGGGGTGGGTGTTTCGTTGGATGAAGGGTGATAGGTGATGGTTATTGTTTGGTGGCCCAGTCTTTGGGGACGAATGGTGGTTTGATGACGGTAGCTTTGATGGGTTTGTCTCGGACGATGATGTCCAGGATGCTGCCTGGTTCTCTTTTATCATGTGCGACGTAGCCCATGGCGATCCCGATGTTGAGGCAGGGGGAGAGTGTTCCGCTGGTGACAATCCCTACACTTGCTCCTTCTTGTTGGATGTCGCATTTATGCCGGGGGATGCCTTTGTCAGTGCATTGGAGGCAGGTCATGCGTTGGAAGGTCCCTTGTTCTTTTTGTTTGAGTAAGGCGTGTTTGCCGATGAACTCATGGTCCCAAAAAATCGTCCAACCAAGGGTCGCTTCGAGGGGTGTTCTGCCGCCTTCGAATTCGTTGCCAGCAAGCATGAAGGCTTTCTCAAGTCGGAGGGTGTCTCGTGCGCCAAGACCAATAGGTTGAATCCCGGAGTCTTTTCCTGCGTTCATGATCGCATCGAAGACTCCTGCGGCTTTCGAGGGAGGAGTGATCTGGAGTTCGTAACCAAGCTCCCCGGTGTAGCCGGTATGAGATAGGATGCAGTCGACGCCCGCGATCTTTACATACTGGCAGCCGAAGAACTTCACGTTCCCAAGATCGGTGTCGGTGAGTTTCTGTAATGTTTCTTTCGCCAGTGGTCCTTGGATCGCAAGTATCACATAGTCTCGGGAGACATCCTGGATTTTGGCTTTGAGATGGTGTTTCTTGGCTTGTTCGGTAAGCCAGGTGGTGATGATCTGATTCATCCCTGCGTTGGGGATCATCATGTATTTCTCCCCCAGATGCATGAAGATGGTATCATCAATAATAGTGCCGTTCTCTCGGAGAATCTCCGTGTATTGGCTCTTGCCATCCTCCACGCGTGCTGCGTCCTCCACGGTGGTCAGACTGATGAGTTTGGTCGCATCAGGACCAGTGATCCAGACATTGCTCATGTGGGTCACATCGAATAACCCTACTTTTTTGCGTACCACCATATGTTCATCACGGATTGAGGTGTACTGGATCGGCATTTCAAAACCAGCAAACTCGGTGAATGTCGCGCCTAACTTGACTTGCGTGTCATATAAAGGAGATCGTAACACCATTTCTTCTTCGCCCCGGGCTGTATCTCACAAACCCTAGTTAATTTTTTCGACAAGAAGAAAGGAGATGTTAGGGATAGTATGCATATGGTTTTTGTTGAAAAGAATCTATTTATAGGAGAAGAATATTATAAAATATATTGAATGGGGAAAGGAAGATGAAAAAGTCGGCTCTTATCGGGGTCAGTTTCTGTGTTGTTGTTTTGTTTGTTCTGGGTTCGTTGAGTAATGTAGTGGGGTATCAAACAGTCCAGACATCACAACAGAATCTCATCAAAGAAAGAATCAATCAGAAAGAATTGTTGTTCCAAACCATCGTTGATATTGCTAACAACAAGGAGATTCAACGAATCATTCTCAAATCCCAGATGAGTAGGGGGATATTCCCAACATCAGAGATACCTGTCGTCACCAAGAATCAAATCAGACAGATGTATTTCATTGGGTTGATTTTGTCAAAGGTTATCAGTAAATCAAGGATTCAATCAATGGTTGGGGAGTATCAATTCGATAATCAGGAGATACAACAGCAGATATCTTCTGTTATTGAAAAGGATGTAACTCTTGATAGGGAAATAACACAAATAGTAAACTCGGAGTGTGATTGTGAGAATGGACAAGCGTTATCTTGGAGTTACCCAATTCTTTGTTTTATTTTAAATGTTTTAATGATAATACCTTTGATCCTTTTTGTTCTTGGTTCGTCTCTTACGGCAGTTGGTTTATGGTTTCCACTGATGGGATTATTCGGTTATGTTGTCGAATTGATAACAATACCTATAATATATACTATAATTTATGTAGGAGCAATTTTTGATTGTAATTGGTGGTTTATTTCTACATAATTTTATTTCTTTTTTTAATCGTGTTACTGCTTACCTACTCCATGATATGTTTTTTATAGGAGAACATTCATTTAAAATACTGATAAAGGGGGAAAGCAATTGAATAAAAAAGGATTGACCATAGGAATTATCCTTCTGTTTATTGGTGTTGCTATCGCTCCAAGTATCAATCTGATTGTTGTTCAGGCATCTATGGATAATTGTCAGATGCTATACCCGGATGCTAAAATATTGGATTCTATAGTCTGGAACAACTATGGTTATGATAGTTCTGGTTCAACGGGGTGGTCCTCACAACTCGACGTTGTATATGATTTCAACTCACAAGTTGCTGATGATTTCATCATAGGGAATAATACTCGAGTGACAGGGGTTCATTGGTGGGGTTCATTCTCTGGTGACCCCCCCCATCCGAATCCTATAGATTTCAACATTTTATTTTATGCTGATGATGGGACAGGAACGATGCCTACGGGAGATGGAATGGAGGACCCGACATCTACTGCTCTTGCAGTCTATTTTATACCTCAGGTCAATGGAACTGTTTGTGGACCATATGATTTTTGGTTCGAATATAATGTGAGCTTACCTCAACAATTCAATATCACAGCAAATATCAAGTATTGGATAGCAATCCAGGCAAAGTTGACTTTTCCCCCCCAATGGTTTTTAGGTACTAATGGAGACAATCCTGATCTGTTACTTGGTCCCGTGCAAGGATTTCCTATGATGGGTACACCTTACTGGACCAACCTTGGCAACCATGGAGATATAGCGTTCCAGCTCTACGGAGCGCTGAACTATGCCCCGCGGCCTCCTGTGATACATGGTCTAAACAAAGGGGATGTCAATGTGGAATATGATTTCTGGACAGACCCCATTAGTGACCCCTCAGGAGATTCATTGTATTGTCGTTGGGACTGGGGTGATGGGAACATCACCGACTGGCTTGGCCCGTATTCATCTGGTTCTATTGTGTCTGCATCCCATATATGGACCCAAGGGGGCAGTTATGATATCCGTGCGGAGCTCAAAGGCATGGGTGGGTCAAGTGGATGGTCTGAGCCACATACCATCTCTATCTTTCAGAACCAACCACCAGTTCCCAACTTCACGTTTACCATTGATGAGTTAACTGTTAATTTTGATGGTTCCTCCTCCTATGACCCGGATGGGACGATCACCACATGGTTTTGGGATTTCGGTGATGGAGGATACGGTCCAGGAGAGACCTTTACTCATGTCTTTCCAGC
>JALOTN010000016.1 GCA_025457885.1 Thermoplasmatota archaeon
TGATTTTACTCCAGTATGCACCACTGAATTCATGACTTTTGCAACCATGCAGGAAGACCTTAAAAAACTTAACTGCGAACTTATCGGGTTGTCCATCGACAGCATTTATGCACATATCGCTTGGTTGCGGACCATAAAAGAAAAAATAGATTATAAAGGAATGAAAAATGTTGAAGTGAATTTCCCACTGATTGAAGACATCAAAATGAATGTTGCAAAGAAGTTTGGTATGCTGCAGCCAAATGCATCGACAACGCAAGCAGTCCGAGCAGTATTTCTGATTGATCCAAATGCAAAAATCAGAGCAATGCTGTACTATCCGCTTTCAAATGGCCGAAATATGGATGAAATAAAACGGTTGCTACTAGCTCTACAGAAATCAGATAAGGACGGAATTGCAACACCTGCGAACTGGCAGCCCGGAGACGATGTGATAATACCGCCACCAGGGTCATGCGGGCTTGCTAAAGAACGGGTTGAACAAAAAGAAGACGGAAAATACTGTCTTGACTGGTTTATGTGTCTGAAGAAAGATAAGAAAAAATAAAAAATAAGGTTGTGAATGAAATGAAAATATGTATATCATCAACAGGAAAGGATTTGAATACAGATGTTGACCCACGGTTTGGCAGATGTCAATATTTTTTAGTCGTTGACACGGAAAAGATGACGGTAGAAATTATTTCGAATGAAAGTACGGCGTCATCAAGTGGCGCAGGCATTCAAGCAGCGCAGATTGTTGTTCGATCAGGGGTTAATTCAGTTATTACTGGAAACATCGGACCAAATGCGTTTCAAACCTTACAAGCCGCAGGAATAAACGTGATTACAGGGGTAAATGGTACTGTTAAAGACATCGTGGAAAAATTTAAAAAAGGTGAACTTAAAGAAACAAATACTCCTAGCGTGGAGAGTCATTTTGGCATGGGTAATAAAAAGAAGGGAAAATCTATGAAAATATGTATACCGACAAATGGGAATACCGGATTAAATGAAGCGATTGGTGAACACTTCGGCAGAGTACCGACCTATACGATTGTAGATCTTGATACCAATGAAGTCAAGGTAGTACCCAATACAAGTGAACATATGGGTGGGGTTGGATATCCACCTGAAATTATGGTACGAGAAGGTGTGAACGTATTGGTGTGTAGGGGACTAGGTCAACGTGCTATTGGTATGTTTGCGGAGACTGGCATTGACGTGTATATTGGTGCCTCAGGAACCGTGAAAGATGCTATCTCTGCTTTCCGACAAGGGCAGCTCAAAAAAGCAGGCGTTGGTGATGCCTGTGGGAGACATGCATTTCGTGATGAACATCATCATGAGCATCATGGTGAACATTGTAAGTAGGATAACGAACCACAAATCATGATTGTTCAGGGTGGTTTCAAAGAGACCTCTATTTAGAACCGGAAGGATGATTCTATGTCAATCTATGAGTTTGAAAAAAAGAAACCACGCATAGGGAATGGTTCATTTATTTTTCCGTCAGCAGACGTGATTGGGGATGTTACTATTGGAGAAAACTGCTACATTGGACCAGGGGCTCGTATACGAGGAGATTACGGGTTGATACGAATAGGCAATGATACCGCTGTAGAAGAAAACGTGGTTATTCATGCACGGCCCAATGAAAAAACCATCATCGGAAATTCTGTGACCATAGGACATGCTGCAATAATACATAACGCCACGATTCATGATTGGGCAATCATTGGTATGGGTGCGATTGTCAGCGATTACGCAGAGATAGGTGAATGGGCGGTTGTTGCAGAAGGAGCTGTGGTGAAAAATAAAGAAAAAATACCAGATAAGGCAATCGCAGTGGGTGTACCAGTAAAAGTAGTGGCAGAAATAACCCTTGAGTATAAGAAACAGTGGACTGAATACAAAAAAATATATTCTGATCTTGCCAGAACGCGACTTCCGAATTCTCTCAAAGAATTACCTCTGCCGGAGCTTTGATAACGATGATTATCGCTGTTGCTAGTGGTAAAGGCGGGACTGGAAAAACAACAATTGCCATCAATCTTGCATTAAGTCTAGATACAACTCAGCTTATCGATTGTGATGTTGAAGAACCAAACGTGAATATTTTCCTCAAAGCAACGATGGATACCCATGAGAATGTTACCGTTGATACTCCTACTATCGATGTGGAAAAATGTGATTACTGCGGGAAATGTGCTGATTTTTGTATGTATCACGCTCTTGCAGTAGTACCAAAGAAAGTCCTTATTTTTCCAGAGTTATGCCATTCCTGTGAAGGATGTGCTCTGGTGTGCCCAAGAGATGCAATCAGTTGGAAGAAACGAGTCATTGGAACCATTGACCATGGAACCCGTGGTGCCGTTGATTTTTATCAGGGTGTCTTACACATTGGTGAAGCTATGGCGGTTCCTCTTCTTCGATCTCTGAAGAAAAAGATAGATGCGACGACACACGTTATTTTAGATGCGCCACCAGGTACTTCCTGTCCGGTGATTGAAACAATACGCGGCTCAGATTATTGTCTTCTTGTGACTGAGCCAACCCCTTTTGGACTTCATGATCTTAAGATTGCTGTTGATGTTGTAAGGCATTTATCTATTCCTTTTGGAGTAGTCATCAATCGCGATGGCTCTGGTGATAACAGAGTTGAATGCTATTGCCAGCATGAAAAAATCCCTGTTCTTATGAAGATTCCTCATAGTGAAAAGATTGCTTACCTTTATTCAAAGGGCATTCCGTTTGTCAATGAATTACCTGAATGGCGTATAAGGTTTCAAAATCTTTTTCAGAGACTCCAAAACGAGGTGACCCTTTGAAACAACTCACGGTTATTAGTGGAAAAGGTGGAACAGGAAAAACATCGATTACTGCCGCGTTTGCCTCTCTTGCAAAGAACGCAGTTCTTGCTGATTGCGATGTTGACGCTGCGGATCTTCATCTTATACTGAAACCTGAGATTAAAAAAACTTTCGTGTTCCATGGTTCAAAGATTGCACAAATTGACAAGGATAAATGTAATGACTGTAAAAAATGCTATGATTCTTGCAGGTTTGATGCTATAGATAAAGTCATTACTTTAATCCCCGGTGTTTGTGAAGGATGCGGTGTTTGTGCCTATGTATGCCCTGTTGAGGCGATTACGATGGTTGATAGGGATTCAGGTCTCGCATATCTCTCTGAAACAAGATTTGGACCAATGGCCCATGCCGTGTTAAATACTGCAGAAGAGGCTTCAGGGAAACTTGTTACCATTGTGAGGAATAATGCTAAACAACTTGCTGAGACGAATGAAAAGGACCTCATTCTTATTGATGGGCCCCCCGGTATCGGATGCCCGGTTATCGCTTCAATAACAGGTGTCGATCTCGTATTGATTGTCACAGAACCAACGCTTTCCGCAATCCATGATCTGGAAAGAATACACGAGGTTGCCCACCATTTTAACATCCCGTCGACCGTTTGCATCAATAAATACACTATCAACCCTGAGAACACAAAGATAATTGAAAAATATTGTAAAACGAATAATATCCCGATGGTGGGGAAACTCCCTTATGATAATGTGATGACCAAGGCAATGATTCAGGAACAAAGTGTCATAGAGTTTTCAGATGGGGCTTTATCCCATGACCTTCGTCAAATGTGGAAAAAGATGCTGGAGGTGCTAAAACAAAATGGTTGAAGACGAGTTGGTAAAGACAATAAAAGATATCCAGGAGAAAATAGACTATGATGAGGAACAAACATATTCAAAAGTTGTAATCAGAGAGTATCGCAATCCTACTAATTTTGGGGTTCTTGAACATCCAGATGCAGTTGGAATGATCAAAGGTACTTGTGGTGATACCATGAAAATCACCCTGAAGGTAGTAAATGGGAAGATACAGGATGCACGTTTTTGGACAGATGGTTGCGGTGGCTCACTTGCTTGTGGAAATATGCTCACTAAGATGATAAAAGGAAAAACACCTCATGAAGCTCGAGAGATTTCTCAGAAGGATTTAATTAACAAGTTGGATGGGTTACCCAAGGAGCATTCTCATTGTGCAAAACTTTCTGTGAACACTCTACGTAAAGCTATCAAAAATTACCTTGAACGGAAAGGACTGCTTAAAAAATCCTAAAAAATGAGTAGAAAAATAAAAAGGAATGTTAAAAAAATACGAAGGAAGCCATGTTAAAAGAATCGTATGTCGCAAAGCTTAAAACTCTCCCGAAAGACGCAATGAAAATAGCGGTTGGATACCCAAGCGCGTTTTCTCCGTCGGAAACGTTACTAAGAGAATTTAATGAGATTAAAAGTAAGCTAATGAAAAAAGGAATAAATGAGCCAGATGCAAGAAAAAGAGCATGGCAGCAAACAGATTTTGAGAAACGATATAGAAAAGAAATCGGATCAAAACCTGACGTGATCGACAAATTAAAAGAGATTAAAAAACTCGCGGAAAAAAAGGATGTCGTTCTCTATTGTAATTGTGGGAAAAAACCTTGTCACCGTTTTGTTTTGATTGATATGATTAACCATTTAGATAAATAATGAATGATGCTTGGGATTATGATGGAAGCGAAAAAAGATTTAGAAATGATTGCGTTTGGCCCGCTTCCTTCGAGACGTTTAGGGCAAAGTATTGGGATAAACAATATTCCACCAAAAATCTGTACGTATTCTTGTATTTACTGTCAACTTGGAAGAACACATACTCTGCAGAGTACTCGTCAACCATTTTATGCGCCTCAAAAAATCGTAGCGGATGTAAAACAGAAAATTGAAGGAGCAAAGGGAAAAAAAGAGGCTATTGATTATCTCACTTTTGTTGCTGATGGCGAACCAACATTGGATAGCAACCTTGGGGCAGAAATCGAGCTGCTTAAGACCACTGGAATAAAAATTGCTGTTATAACAAACACATCGTTGATATGGAAAAAAGATGTTCGAGATGATTTGGGTAAGGCTGATTGGGTTTCTCTCAAGATCGATACCGTCGACCAAGAAATCTGGCATCGTATCAATAGACCCTATGGATCTCTACAAATGAGGGATATATTGGATGGAATATCAGAGTTTTCATATTCGTTTTCAGGTGATCTGGTAACTGAAACCATGATTATTCAGGATGTTAATGATGAGACTGAAGGATTGGAAAAGGTTGCTGAGTTCATAGCAGGATTATCCCCAAAAAAGAGCTATATTTCCATTCCAATTAGACCACCGGCAGAAAAATGGGTAAAAGCTGCTGGTGAAAATGAGGTTAATAGAACGTTTCAAATCTTCAAAGAACAAGGAATCGAAGCCGAATGTCTTATTGGCTATGAAGGAAACGCTTTTGCTTTTACGGGGAACATCGAAGAGGATTTGCTTGGTATCATGTTCGTACATCCCATTAGAGAGGATGGTGTGAGAGAATTATTATCAAAAGCCAACGCAAATTGGAGTATTATCGAGAAGCTTCTTGTTCAAAAAAAAGTGATACAAACAGAATATAATGGTAAGAAATTTTATATGAGAAAATTACCGGGTAAAACTCGTGATGCAACAGAAGGTGGGATTTAAGGTTATGATTATCACGATAGTGGTTTAAGATGATGAAACGAAAAACTACTGAGGAATATATCGAAACCATATACGTTCTTCAAAATCGAGATGGATACGCACAGACCGGTAAAATATCTTCAGAAATGAGTGTACGACCGTCTTCGGTAACTGAGATGTTGCAGAAACTTCAAGAAGAAGGCTACATAAAATACGAGCCTTACAAAGGTGCGACACTCACCGATTTCGGAAAGAAAATCGCTCGTGAGTTGATGAAAAAACACAAAATCATCGCAGATTTTTTAGAAATAATCGGTATCGAAAGAGAATTAGCAGAGGAGGATGCATGTCAAATTGAACATCATGTGACTGGAAAAACACTGGAACGGTTAGAGAAATTCGTAGAATTTATTAATAACGCGCCCAAAGAGCCGAAATGGATCGAACATTTTAATCATTATATCAAGACAGGCAAACGAAAAGAATGTACTTTCTATAAGGAGAAAGAAAGGAATATTATTTGATAAAAAAAGGACGAGGTTGTGTGATGTGATATGGTTCCAAAAAGGATGTTTTTTACGAAAGGGGTAGGTCGACATAAACAGGAGTTGCAATCATTTGAACTTGCGCTTCGTAACGCAGGGATCGAGAAATGCAACATTGTCAATGTATCCAGTATTGTTCCGCCTCATTGTAAAATTATTCCACGAGAGAAAGGAATTCAAGAACTTAAAGCTGGGCAAATCACCTATTGTGTCATGGCAAGAAATTGCACAAATGAGCCAAATCGATTGGTTGGAGCAGCAATAGGGGTAGCACTGCCTAAAGAACCAAACTCCCACGGTTATATTTCTGAGCATCATTGCTTCGGCGTTATCAGCAAGAAACTTGAAGATTATACTGAAGACCTTGCTGCAACTATGCTTGCAACCACACTTGGTCTTGAGTTTGACCCAAATAAGGCTTGGGACCAACGAAAACAACAATACAAGATGAGTGGTCAGATTGTCCGTACGCAGAGTATTGCTCAAACAGCAGAGGGTGATAAAAACGGGTTGTGGACCACGGTGATAGCGGTAGCGATTTTTAATGAGAAGTAAAAGGTGAGAAAATGTTTACGGAAGAAGTAATGAAGAGATTTAACAACCCAAAGAATGCAGGAGATCTTAAAACGTTCAATGGGCTGGGTAAAGCAGGAAATCCTGACTGTTCAGATGTTATTGAGATAAGAATACAGTTTAGGAACGGTAAAATAGAAAACGCAAAGTTTAAGGTTTTTGGCTGTCCAGGTGCGGTATCGACAACAGATGTTTTTATCGATATGATAAAGGGGAAAACCATTGAAGAAGCATTGAGTATCAAAGAAGAAGCTATTGCACATGCGTTAGGGGGACTTCCTGTCGAATCAATGCATTGTGCCCATCTTCCTATGGAGGCGTTTCAGAACGCTAAGAAGAACTATGAGCATTCAATCAGAAAAGAGAGAAAAGAGCATAAAATGAAAATCAAAACGAGAAAAAGAGAATGAAAGAAATAATACAACGCATGATAATAAAACTGAGAGGTGATGAAAAGATGAAGATCGTAATTCCAACAGAAGATATGAACGGACTGGAAAGTAAAGTGTCAGAGCATTTCGGCAAATGTAATACGTACACGTTTGTTGATGAAAACGGAAATGTGACCATGATAATACACAATACCAGTGAACACATGGGTGGCGTGGGGCTACCTCCTGAGATTATGAAAAAAAACGGAGCAGATATTTTATTATGTCGCGGGCTTGGTCCACGAGCATTAGAGATGTGTAGCGAGTTTGGGATAAACGTGTATGTCGGTCAAGCCGAAACCGCTGGAGAGATGTTTTGGCTGTGGAAAAATAAAAAAATCAAGAGAGCTGATGCTAATGATGTTTGTGAAGAACATAAGCATTAAACAATTCTGGTGCAGGCATGATAATGAATAATAACGAGAGACAGTCATATCAAAGAAGTTAAATGAAAAAATATGAGCAAAAAAAAGACCAGAGACGTTCAATAAAAAAGCAACGAAATAAAAATACAGAGCAGATCAGAATATAGAGATGCACTTGCTTTGAAACCAGGGCGGCTGTAGCGGATATCGGATCTGGCGGAGGATATTTTACATACAGGTTTACGAACGTGGTAAGTCAGCACGGAAGGGTATATGCGGTTGATACCAACGAAGAGTTTGTAGGACAGGAAAATGGTACGTCCAAAACGACCTATTTAAGCTAGGTAAAAAAAAACAGGCGTGAGAGTCCATAGTCGCTCCTGTTAGAGAATAGTGCTCCTGTCGGGGTTTAACACCCACGGGTAAAAATCCTTCAACAAAGCCGTTGGATGGATTACGGTGTACGACTGGAAAGATCACAGGAAAAAACTGCTGAAATTCTGCTATTTTTACTGCAATATGTCGTAAAAACATGTATTGATGATAGATATAGGTATCATCTTGCTTGTCAAAGGTTCAGATGTCTTTGTCGATAGGACAGTAAAGGCAGCAGAGAAAAAAAATAATTAAGATTGATAGTAAAAAATATAGTCCTTTTAAGCGTTCAGTGAAGGCCAATGGACTTAATTGGAATATTATTAAATGCAGTAGGAAACCCCTACTTATATTCAATACTTTTTTTCCTCTACGTTATCAGCGCCTCCATCTTTTTACCTATACCTGTCGAAATCGGTTTATTTAATCCTTATATGCACCCTGCGGTGTTGATAACCATCTTAGCTATTGGAAACGGATGTGGGTCATTGATTGTTTTTTTTATCGGCACAGGAGTTCGAAAGACCGCGAAAAAAAGATGGACATTAAAATCTCAAAGAATTAAACAAGTAGTCACCTCCTTTGAAAATTTTGTAAAAAAACATGGATCAGTTGGACTCTATGTTTTCATGAGCATTCCTTTAATGGTTGATACACTTCCTTTGTATCTTTTTTCAATTTTAAATGCAGAAGAAAATGGAAAGCGAGCATTATCGAAAAAAAAATTTGTGCTTATCAACATCCTTGCTGGAGCGACACGGGGAACGATAGTCATCGTCGTATATACTATTTTAAAAATAAAACTCACGTAAACCTTAAAACACTTCATTTTATGTTTTTCTTTGAGCCTATTTGGAAAAATTAACGTTCTTTCCTTTACCTTTTTTGTGAAGATAAAATAGATAATAAAACAAGATGCCGAGAAATCCGAGGATCGCACCAAGACCAAGAACTTCAAGAGGAAGGCTTATCAACATAAATGCTACTGAACAAAATCCTAAGAAAGGGATTACCGGCATTTTTCCAATGGCTAAGGGAATTCTGAATCCATTCTGAGTTTGGGGAGACTTATAACGAAGATAAATAACAGCTGCATTGACTGCAAGAAATACGATAAAGATCGTAAAATTAGTGAGATTTGCTATAATAGCAATATCTCCAATGACAAGGAAAAACATCGCAGCGAACATTAAGGAGATAATTGCTATCCACGGTGTTTGTCGAATTTTTAATATCGCAGTGAAACGAACCGGTAAAGCTTTTTCTTTTGCCATCCCATAGACAACGCGCGAGCCGCTGAGAAGCATGACCAATGTCGTGTTAAAAGTTGAGAAGAGCGCGATAACGGAGAGGATAAGGAAACTTTGTGATCCAAAGACACGTTCTGCTATGAGAGAAAGAGGTGCTTTAGCAGTTGCGAGCTCCTGCCATGGAACGACACTCACTGCTGAGATACCAACCAGGATATAGAAAACCGTAGTTATGATAATAGAATAGATGATCGCCCGTGGTATCGTTTTTTCAGGTTTCTTCGTTTCTTCAGCAAGACGAGTGATGCTTTCAAATCCTATGTATCCGAAGAAGATTAACACTCCTGCTTGGATGACGCCACTAAATCCTTTAGCAAGTTCAGTATAATCTACAGAACCATAGTCTGGGATACCGATGAAGATGATGATAACAAGCCCTCCTGCCTCAATGAGAGTGAACATGATAGTCATAATCGCGCTTTCTTTGACACCGAGGATAAGGATTGCTCCACAAATTGCTAACAGGGCAAAGGCGGTGATAATGACGGGAGTTTGGAAGAGTACAGAGAAATAATTTGCAAACCCCATGGCAACGGTCGTTGCTCCAATAATGCTACCTACGATGATGAACCATCCGATCAGCCATGCGAGTTGGGGGCCAAAGGAATGTTTCACATAGATGAACTCTGCAGCTGCATGAGGGAAACGTGAAGAGAGTTCTGCATAGCTAAGACCGGTAAGTGATGCAACGATTGCAGCAAGGATGAACGAGAGCCATAACGCATTCCCACTCAACCCAGCAGCTTCACCAATAAGAACGTACACCCCAGCACCAAGAATGACTCCGACGCTCATGAGCGTCACTTCAAGAAGACCTAATGATCGTTTTAACTGTACCATAGAATGTACCTCAAATATCTAGGTATATATTGTCTTTCTTTAAAGGATTTTTTATTTATATTCATAATGAATGATAATGCGGTAAGATAAAAAATATTTCTTTAACTAGCAGATATAGAAAGCCGTTGGTTACTTTTTCTTTCTATCTTCCAGATGCCTGTTTAGAACAAATAATGGTGGAATGGAAAGCAATATTCCTATGATAAGAAAGGGAATTAGAAAGGAGGAACCAAAATGCGTATCCAGAAGAAGCCAACCGCTTCTAAATATAAAAACCGAAGCAATAACTAAAATAAGTTCCCAGAATATATGATACTGTTCTTTCATAGAAAAAAGAAATCCTAGAATTTACTATAAATATTATGATTAGGGGGGCTTTAAATCCATACTACAAGAGCTGCCTGCTGGATTTTAAAAATTGATTATTTTTTCTTCTTAAAACTAACCAAGATAAAAATTAGCATGATTCTGTCGGAATTTGGCCCCCTGCGGGTATAACTCCTTCAATAGTGATGGTTTTCCTCTTTCGAAATCACTGTTTAAAAAATATCATTTTTACCGCTTGACTTATTAAAGTCAACAATTACCACATCACCCGCATTAATTTTTCCTGACATAATTTTCACGCTTCCCTTTCTCTTTTTTCAATTCAATATTCATTCACCACATATGTTCATTTATCGAACAATCAGCACTGGTGCTTTCGCATGGTGGGATACTTTTTCACAGACGCTTCCAAGCAAAACAAGATCTAATCCGGTTAAGCCTTTACAGCCCATCACAATAAGATCATCTTTTTTCCCTTCGTTGATAATAACCTCTTCAGGGAGCCCAACGGCGAGTTTTTTCATTACGGTTACTCCAGCTGTTTTTCCCATTTTTTCCACGTCGTTGAGGACTTCTTTTCCTTGTTTTGTCAAAATTGTTTCCCAGGGGGTTGACACATCATTATCATAGGGAATTGTTTGGGTTAAACGAGGAGTATCTACAACATAGAGTGCAACCACTTCAACACCGTTTAATTTAGCCAGGGATATTGCTTTCTTCGCTGCTTTTATTGCATAACTTGATCCATCAACAGGCGCGATAATACGGTTGAAATCTTCATGATGGTCTTTTTTAGCGTGTCCTTTCTTCATATCAATCACCTATTTCGTAGTACGTAATTCAATATCCAGATACTATAAAAATATACTATAAGAACATATAAAAAATAATTGAAAAACGTATAAAATAAATGATATACAAACCTTCTCGTTTGCATATGACAACTGGTGAAATAAAGGGATGAGAAATCAATACCAACCCAAGAAAAATCAATTTTCGTTAATTTTTCGGATGTTTCCAACAGTAAAAAAAATGAAAAAAAGTGCTCCTGTCGGGATTCGAACCCGAGTCGAAGCCTCGAAAGGGCCTCATGATTGGCCGCTACACCACAGGAGCGTCTTTTTATTTTCTAAGTGTCCGGGATGAGAATTATCCTATATAACGTTTTCACGTTTTGTGAAACCTTATATGATACCAATGAGTTTCCCTCTGGTGAGGTGTGCTCGGTGGTAGATATAAAGCTTGTTAATAAAGTCTCTGATGAACTGAAACGAAAAAAGCAAACAATCGCAACCGCGGAGTCATGCACGGGGGGTCTTTTAGCACATACTTTCACGAACATCTCAGGTAGCTCAGAATATTTTGATCGAGGAGTCATCTCCTATAGCAACAAAGCAAAACAGGAGCTGCTGGGTGTCCCAAAAACGGTATTACAACAACATGGTGCGGTAAGCAAGGAAGTTGCAGAACGCATGGCTTTAGGCATCCGGCAAAACGCCTCAGTGGACTACGGCCTTGCCACCACGGGTATTGCCGGACCAACTGGTGGAACAAAAAACAAACCAATTGGTTTAGTGTACATTGCAATCGCAACAAAAGACGACGTGGTCGTCAAACGCTTCCTCTTCTCAGGAGACCGATTAACAAATAAAGAGAGCACCGTTACCGCTATTCTAGAAGAACTTCTGAGAATCTTAACCCGATAAAAGAGCTGAAATCTGTGCTACAAATTGACGGATCATACGGTGAAGGTGGAGGACAAATCGTCCGCACCGCAGTAGCCCTTTCTGTTCTGACAAAACAACCAATCGAGATAACCAACATCCGAGCAGGACGCCCAATCCCGGGATTACGACCACAGCATTACACCGCATTGTCTTGTATCCGAAGTATTTGTGATGCGGAGGTAGAAGGCCTTTCTGTTCATTCGACCCATCTTCGCTTTACTCCCCATGATGTCAAACCAGGGACGTACACCTTTGATGTCGGGACTGCTGGCAGCATGACCTTAGTATTCCAAGCTTGTCTACTGAGTGCGTTTCATGCGACAGCACCGCTCACCATCGTCCTGAAAGGAGGCACCGATGTTCGATGGGCACCATCATGGGATTATTTCGCCCATGTCTTCCTCCCGTTGATAGAAAAAATGGGGATACGGACAGAAACTCGATTACTGAAACGAGGATACTACCCGACCGGTGGTGGTGAAGCAACAGTGACACTCTACCCCATTGGGACACTCAAATCATTTTCTGTACAAGAACCCCCAAGTTTTTCAGAGATATCCGGTATTATTCATCGTGCGAATCTCCCAGACCATATCAGCACACGCATTAAACATGCAGTACAAAAAACAATGATGAAACACAATCTTCGAACCACTATTCAGATCGACGCAGCTCCCTCCTCATCTACGGGTATCGGAATTACCCTTTGGTCAAAGTCAGATGAGACGATTCTCGGTTCCATGGTCCTTGGTGAGAAATCACTCTCTGCTGAATCCGTTGGGGAGACCGCGGCAAGTCATCTGATGAAGGAAATCCTCAGTGGTGCGACCCTTGATCGTTATGCGATTGACCAGGTGCTCCCCTACCTGGTTCTGGCGCCAAAGGAATCCGCGTGTCTCATTCGAGAAATCAGCAACCATACGCAGACGAATATGTGGCTCATTAAACAATTTTTTTCAGTGGATTTCGAAGTGACTGCACAGCAGGATACCAATCGTATTGTTGTCCGATAAAACACAAATTTAAATACAAACAGAAGATTTGTTTTTTATAAAGAAGTTTCATAGTAAAAGAATTTATCGTGCGTGATGGGAATGCAAGAGATAAAGGAAAATATGCTTCAGGGGAAACCAGCAACCCCGTCGTCTGATGATCGATATCATACGTTATTTGAGCGGATTAATGCTGCAGCGTTTCTGACGAGTTTCGATGGTCAAATCCAGGAGGCGAATCATAAATCCTATGAATATCTCGGGTATGACTGGAATGAGTTACTGCGGTTAACATTACAAGATGTGCTCTCAAAGGACATCGATTGGAAACAATGCCTTGATGAGATAGCGGCTCGAGGGTGTCTCTTCTTCGAATCTGAGATAATCTGTAAAGATGGAAGTCATTTCCCGGTGGATGTGAACATCTCGATTTTCCGGATGGATGGTTCCTTGGTGATGTTCGTCTTATTATGGGATATCACCGAACGGAAGAAACAGGAGAACCGATTAAAGGAAAGCGAAAAAAAGTATCACGGGTTGTTTGAGTATGCAACTGATGGGATTTTTGTCCTTGATGCTCATGGTGATATCCTTGATATCAATACCAGGATGTGTGAGATTCTTGATGTCGTGAAATCATCTGTTTTGAACAAGAACTTGTTTAATATGGGGTTGTTGACCGCTCGGTCCTTACCGGTGGTCATTCAACAATTTGAGCAACTGCTCTCTGATCGAGTTGCAGCGAGCTACTCAACGGAGATTAAGAACCGTCAGGGGCGAGTCCTTGAGGTGGAGATTAGTTCGTTTTTCTTGGTAAAGAAGGATAACGAGGTCGATAATTTCGTGTTGATTGTACGTGATAACACCGCACGGAAGGAATCTGAGCAGAAACAACGTCAGGAACATGAGTTGTTCAAGACCCTGTTGGATAATCTTTCAGATGTTGTCTCGTTTCAGGACGATCAGCATCGGTTTCTCCTGGTCAATAAAACAGATGCGTTATTTGGCAGTGTTCCTCCTGATGAGCTGAGAGGAAAAACCGTCTTTGATTTGCTTCCGAAAGAACAGGCACAGCGGATTCATGATGAGGCGGAGGTGATCATGCGGTCTGGTCAGTCGATGGTCAATAAACTCGACCATATTGGATCTCCTGATGGTGTGGATCGCTATTTCCTCACTACGATTTTCCCTCGATACAATGATGAAGGAGAGATCATTGGTACGATGCGGGTGTCAAGGGATGTGACTGCATGGAAACACACTGAAGAAGAGCTTGCGAAGCATCATGTGATGTTACAGCTGCTTCTTGATGCAATACCTGACGCGGTTTGTTTTAAGGATGCTGAGAATAGGTTTACACTTGTGAATAAGGCGATGGCGAAACGATTTGTGGTTCAACCTGAAAGTATGGTGGGGAAAACCGATTTTGATTTTCTCCCCTTGGGGCCGGCTCAGAAGTCATCGGAGGAAGATAGAGGAATCCTTCAGTCAGGATCTTCTCTTGTTGATTGCGTCGAAGCGATCGTTGAAAAAGATGGTTCTGAGCATTGGTATGCGGTGACGAAAGTACCCTGGCGGGGGGCTCAGGGCGAGATCATCGGCACCCTTGGTCTGTATCGAAATATTACAGAAGAAAAACGAATTCCTGAGATGAAACAACAAGGAATTTGTTAAGATTGCCTAAGGGAATATTGAGACTGACCATGTAAGATTAATCTTTTTTTAGATTTTTTTTTTCAGTAGAACACCTCATTTTTTATGGTAGCTGTTTTGAGAGATGGCGTTACCGCATAATTTTGGTTTTTTCCCGCAGTACAGTGGTCCTTTTCTTTTTCATAACTTTTATAAGATAAAAAATGATGCCCTGAAGTAATTTGGGAGAAACCCTCCATATGATAATTTTATAACAAAATTTATATACTAACTAAATCAATATAAGTTTAAGGTTTGATGATGGGGGGCGATCCCTATTTTTCCCATCTCTCCTCACCACCTCCTCCCGGCCCTCCCATCTTCACCTTACATGATCCAATGTTTTACCGCTGTTTTTGACGATACATTTATATTCTGTGTCCACCCTTTGTTTCTCAATCGGGAATAAAGGGGATCATATGAAAAAAAAAATCTGTAACCAATGCGTCACAATCCTTCTCATCACCAATCTTGTAGGAATATCATTCTTGATGACGTCTGCTCAAGCAGTCATGGAGAATTCAATCATCGTTCAAATGGATGAACCACCAACGCCACCCGGTCAACCATCAGATGGTCCTGGTGGTTCGAATTACTCGCATGCGGGGGTACGACAGACACGACAAGGTTTTGGGATACGGCAGTTCTGGGTGTTCGAACCAAGCCAGCCTACACCTGCTATAGCACCATTAATTGTTTTTAATCACGGGTGGAGCGCTTTTTTTCCGTTCTACTACAAAGAATGGATCATTCATCTGGTGAAACGCGGGAACATCGTTGTGTTTCCTCGATATCAGCTCACTGCGCTTATTGGTTCTCGCACCGCGACGCAGAACGCGATTCATGCGGTGCAGCAAGCAATCGTTCTTCTTCAGAACGGTGATCATGTCACCCCTGATCTTGAACGATTCGCTATTGTTGGTCATTCCTTGGGTGGTGGTATCACCGCGGAGATGGCTGTGCTTGCATCCCAACATGGTCTTCCGCAACCAGTAGCGATAATGCCGGTTCAACCATACGTCCGAACTGATACGATGATGGATGATTTTCATGAAATTCCTGGCTCAACGCTTTTGTTGGTGATTGTTGGGGAGAATGATTCTATCGTAGGGAATGCATCAGGGCGAATGATTTTTTCTACAGCAGATCAGATTCCTCTGGAGCGAAAGGATTTTATCATACAACAGACGGATCGTTATGGGGAACCAGCCTTGGTCGCTGATCATTCTGCGCCACTCTGTTTTCCAAGGGGATCTTCGGTGAACGCGATGGATTATTTTAGCACGTGGAAGTTGTTTGATGCTTTGACCGAGTATGCGTTCTTTGGTATCAATCAGGAATATTGTTTAGGGAATACTCCTGAGCAGCGGTTTATGGGCCTCTGGAGTGATGGGGTCCCTGTCCAAGAGCTTGTTATCACTGATAGTCCCTGATGGTTCCTCTTGGTTTATTCTTTCGTTTTGCCGTTTTTACAGACTAGGTTTAAATAGGTTCATTGGCAACACCTATCATGCTATTAAATAACAATAGCAGGATATGAGAGATGGTGAAAAAGAAAACCAAAACAACACGAACGAAATCAAAAGACAAAACCATGTATGACGAAACAGTAACGGTTCAAGATGATTTATTTGATCGCTGTGTCCGAAAAGGGCTGATTGAAAAAACATCCTGCGGGTATTATTTCACTCCAGAGTTCTTCGAAACCTTAAATATCTATGATGACGACTAAGGAAGAAGAATTATTTTCCTTTTTTTCATTTTTATGTCTGTCCAAATCATGAAGTTATCGTTTTTTCTTCTGCTGAAGTCTAAGTCTAGTGTACGGGAGAAGCCCGCCAGCGTCGCAGATAGCTAGTATCTCTTTCGGGAGTTTTGGGAATGAAAACGTGTCTGAACCAACCGTAACTGTCCCATTTGCCACATCCAAAGAAACAGGATCTCCTTTCTTATACGCCTTCACCGCTTCTGGACATTCAATGAGCAGTAACCCTTGATTGATCGAGGACCGATAAAAAATCCTAGCGAAACTCTCAGCGATCACTGCTGCAATCCCAACAGCTTTCAGGCCAAGGACTGGTTGCTCACGGGAGCTTCCACAGCCGAAGTTCTTTCCTGCTATGATCAGATCTCCTTCCCGAACGTTTTTTGCGAACAAAGGGTCAAGGTCCTCAAGAAGATGAGGTTTGATTTCGTCAGGGGTGCTGCAGGTGTAGGTGTATTTCCCAGGAAACAGCATGTCGGTGTTGACGTTATCTCCGTACTTCCAAATAGTCATTAGTTCATCCCCCTACGAGGATCAGTAATCCTACCATGAAGCGCCGATACTGCGACCGTCACTGGGCTTGCCAGATAGATTTCCGCGTCTTTACACCCCATCCGTCCCTTGAAGTTCCTATTTGAGGTGCTCAGACAACGTTCACCGGGGGCAAGTGCGCCCTGATGCGCTCCCAGACAAGGACCGCATCCTGGTGGTAGCATGGTTCCTCCCGCTTCAACCAATGCTTTCAGGTATCCTTTCTGTTCAGCTTCCAGATACACAGCTCTCGAAGCAGGTAATAAAAGGAACCGTACATTGGGATGGATTTTTTTTCCTTTTAGGATTTTCGCGGCAACCTGGAAATCCGAGACTCGACCGTTCGTGCACGTCCCCAGTAGACACTGCTGGATCTCTATTCCTTCGACCTCGGAGACCGGTTTGACGTTATCAACACTATGGGGGACCGCTACAACAGGTTCTAGCTGACTTAAGTCATAGGTCACTTCTTTATGATAGGTCGCATCAGGATCTGGATGTACTGGTTTGAACTTTGTCTTAGCCACCCCGATCGAACGAAGATACTGCTGGGTCACCTCATCGACGGGGAACATCGCGTTTTTCGCCCCCATCTCCACCCCCATGTTTGCCATGGTGAAGCGTTCATCGACGGAGAATTGTGCGATGGCGCCATGGAACTCCACAGAGCAATAATCAGCACCTGATGCGGAGACATCACCAATGATCGTTAAAATGACGTCCTTTGCGGTGACAAACCGCGGGAGTTTCTTCTGCAACGTGATCTTTATACTCTGAGGGACCTTCAACCAGGTCTCTCCTGTGAGAAGCAACGCTGCTGCCTCAGTCCGGTCGATCCCTGAGGAAAATGCACCAACCGCGCCATAGGAGCAGGTATGAGAATCACTCCCTAACAAAAGCATGCCGGGGAGAGCGAAGCCTTTTTCGATGATGATCTGATGACAGACACCATACCCCACATCGAAGAAATAAGGCATGTTATACGTCTTGACAAATTCACGGATTTGTTTATGTTGTGCAGCGTTTTTTTCTGCGGCAGCAGGGATGACATGATCAAGGACGATCACCGGGAGTTTTTTGCTGAAGATGCCGTATTGCTTCAACTCTGGTTGGATTTTTGAGATGATAGGCGCCGCGTTGTCATGCATCAGCAGATGATCTGGTTGAACGGTGACAATCTGGCCTGGTTGAACGTGTTTTTCCCCACCATATCGAGCAAGGATTTTTTCTGCAAATGTCATGTTCATCGGATCACCCTCCAAGCAATCCACCACGAAGGTAGATGTCTTTCTGAGATGCAAAAAACGGTTTTGCGTTATAATTTTTTTTCTGGGTTTTATCGGTGATAAGACCCGTGGAAAAATCTACGACAATCGTATCTTGATTTTGGATTTTTTTAGTTATTCCTTCGCTGACGAGAATCGGCATGCCGCTGTTAATAGCGTTCCGCTCGTAGATAGCCCCGAAGGATTCAGCAATGATAACACCAATCCCCAGTGCCTTGAAACAATCAACCGCTTGTTGTCGGGAGCTACCGCAGCCGAAGTTCTTTCCGACCACGATGATGTCTCCTTTCTGCGCTTGTTTTGCGAACTGCTCGTAGCCTTTCAGGTTTCCGAAGGTGAACGGTCCCATTTCAGCAGGGTTGGTGACCGCAAGATGTCGGTTGTGGTAAATCATATCCGTGTCGATGTTGTCTTTTTGGATGACCCAGGCTTTTCCTTCGATCACCAATGGAGCGGTTTTTTGTTCTTTTCCCTGTATGGGGGGTATTTTTGAAGGTGATGCTTCGACTTTCACGGGGATTGGTTTTTTCGGGATCGCTTCACTGGTGGTGATGTAGCCTGCAAGCATTGATGCAGCCACGGTCTGTGGAGATGCTAGGTAGATATCTCCTTTCCCTTGTTTCCCCGTAAAATTCCGGTTACCGGTCGAGATGGTTATTTCTCCTTTCCCGGTTTGCCCGATTTGTCCTGCAGCGCAACCAGCACACCCCGCGGAACCGACGAGTGCTCCTGCCTCCTTGAAGATTTTTAAAAGACCTTCCTTGAGGCACATGTTCCAAATCATATCCGTGGCAGGGACGATTTTCAAAACCCTCCCTGGTGCGATGGTCTTATCACGAAGGATCGCTGCTGCTGCGCGCAGATCCTCCATCCGACCATTAGTGCAAGAACCAATAAAACCTGAATCGACGGGAACTCCGATGACTTCCGAGACAGCTACAACATCCTCCGGATGCCCTGGGCGAGCTATCTGAGGTGGAAGACCAGCGATATCAATTTCAATGATTCGTTCATAGTGTGCGTCTGAATCTGCATGGATTGGTTGAATGGTGATCCCAAACGTATTCCGATAATACTCCATGATTTTTTCGTTGGTTGGGAACAGGATGATGATTCCTCCCATTTCGGTTGCCATGGACGCAATCGTGATGCGTCCATCAAGCGATAAGGTGTCGATATAGGAGCCATACAGTTCAGCAGCATATCCGAGTAATCCGTTCGCCCCGAGTTCTTTGTTCATTTTTAAGACAACGTCCTTTGGGGATGTTGACTTTGGTGGTGTTCCTTTGAGGATGATTTTGATGGTTGGTGGGACCTTGAACCAGATTTTCCCATGAGCGAATGCATACGCGATGTCGATATCACCCATCCCTTGGCCGAACGCACCAAGCGCACCAAGGATGTTTGCATGAGAATCTGTCGAGACAAAGGTGTCTCCCGGAAACACCAAACCCTCATCAAAAGCAAGATGCGTGCCAATCCCACTGTTGATATCATAGATTTTTATCCCATGTTTTCGTGCGAACACACGACATATCTGCTGGTTTTCCGCGTATTTTTGATCGCACCCTCCTGGATTGCAGTCAAACGTGAAAAACGTATGTTTCGGATCATGTATCGGTAAATGGTGTTCCTCTAAATGTTTGACAACATTTGCACCACCGAAATCACGGGCGACCCGTACATCAATGGTGATATCAATGATGTCATTGACTGTTGCTGCGGTCTTCGAATGTGTTTCAAAGATCTTCTGAATGATTGTTTTCCCCATACTCCTGTTCTCTCCAGTGTTTTTTTTTCAGGGATTCCCCGGTGATATCGCACATCATGTGAGACTATGAAAATCTTGTGGTGAAAACCCCATTTTTTTTGTCGTATTTTTAGAATTTTGAACGTTTCGTCAGTCCTCTCTCAAAAAACACGTGAAAATTCCAAAAACGTTATAACAAATTATATATAGTAAATCATCCTAATTATATAGAGGGCAGAAAAAAGGGTATATCCTTTAAATAGGAAGAGGTGAAATGTATATGAAAAAATTGTTAGTGTTGGTTCTAACAATATTGACATGTTTAGGCATGTCAGGATTAGCTGTTTCATTAACCGACAATCACGACGTAGATAAACTGATTATTACTTCTCAAACAACGTCCACATCGAAAAAAACATCATCCACCACCATGGATCAAGTAAAAAAATCAGTGTATTCCTATCTGAACATGGAGGAGAGTCCTTATAAAACAGATCAGGAAAGTCTTGACAGTGCGGTCACCGTTCCATGGGTTCGACCAGCAAGTACGCTTTTTGAATGGTGGATTTACGTCGAATATGATGGGAACGCGTTTGAAAAACAACTTGATATATCCATAACGGATTTTAAACAAAAATTCCTCAAACACCCCTATTATTGTGAGGACGTCTTCTTCAATGTTGATAACGACCCTGAGGATGATTTGAAAGTATCCTTTGGTTTTTACTGGGAAAGTATCCTGAACACGAAAACCAACGTCGAGCATAAATCACTTGAGGATATGGTACGGGTCCGACAGATTAACAACGGGCCATCCAACCTCTACGCTGGTCTTGAGGTCTGGTCTGAGATTCATGTGAACTGGGGGTTGATAACCTCCTATAGTCAGGACAATGAGTTCGTCTCTTATAGCTCACAACTGAATCAGAAACAACAGAGTGCACAACCTATGAAACCACTTCTTCTGTTCCTGAGTGTTTTAAAACA
This sequence comes from Thermoplasmatota archaeon, assembly GCA_025457885.1. GTDB lineage: Archaea > Thermoplasmatota > E2 > DHVEG-1 > DHVEG-1 > SM1-50. The sequence continues at coordinate 21,021 of JALOTN010000016.1, forward strand.
GAAAATGCAGCAGATTACATCGATTGGTCATGTATTCCTTTCCAATATCCTAAATCAGTATGTTCGAAAATCTCAGGAGAATCCTTTTCAGGGTCAGTTACTGCAGACTCCTCAGCGGCTCGCTGCGGAGAACGATTATATCGCTGTCGGAGTCGGATACCGCACCCTCCCTGGTGAGCGGATACCTCAATATGTCGAGAAACGATTCGCGTTTGCAAAAGAAGACATCTTCAGTCCGGTCATCTTCCAGCAAGTGATGAAAACGGAACCCAGTGGCGAAGACCCCCTTGAGTTACTCTACGGATTCCGGGCATACAATGGGAGCACAAACGATCTGAAATATGATATCGCTTTCTCCGTGCAGTTCTCCCCGTTTGTCACCCTTACTACCCAGTTCATTCCTCTGGGCGGCTATATTTATTACCACTTTGATACCGACAGTCAACATGATGGTCAAACCACCATTACGTACTCCTCCGACATCAATGTTGGTGGGGGAGATGGTGTCAGCCTTTCCCTAGTATTTGACAAGATAGACAGCAGTATGGGGCAAGCGGGGAAATGGATGAGTTTTGGGCTTCGACGGGACCCGCATGGGTTTGATTACGAGGCGAACGCGATTTTTAACGTAGCTGTTATCGTGGACTCCCCCTGGTTCAGCCAGAAGGTGCGCATCAATGGGCTCCCAGAGCAGCTTTCCTATGAATGGAAGATCTTTGATGATTTTGAGGTGACCTTCGTCCAAGGGGAGCTATTCTATGTAAATGTACGAGGATACGCGGATCTCACGATGAGCAGCCCAATCAATCAGATTATCGTGTATTATCCAAAACTAAGAAATCCCAGTGATGAAGACGTGCCGTTCCTTCAGGTAAGCAACATCCCAAGTTCTCGCAGGCTTGAGGCGAAAGCAACCTTGAACATCCAGAACAGCAGCATGCTGCGGATTGATGCTGATGGGTATGTGGATTTGACAAAAAGCGGTTCTCTTGGGGACGTCATTGTATATTATCCAAAGGCAAACCCCGCCGACCCCAGTGTAACATTATTAAAGGTCCCTGCAGGCAGCATCAACAGCCAACGAGTCAGCGCAGAGGCGACCCTGTATGTCGATGCGAACAACTTCAGCAACATCAATAATTATGTGTATGGGAAGATTCAGCGGCAGGCGGACTCAAATTTCAATGAATTGGACCTATATCTCCCGAACGTCGCTGTCCCTCTTGTTCAGATCACCGACATCCCTGCCAATGCGTACGCAACGGGGACGTTTTGGTGGAATCAGCTGAAAGGATTTGGCCGGGCGGAGCGTTCATCAGCAAGCCAGTACCCAGACCCCGTGCATTTCAACCTTGTTTTTGACACCTTGACCCTCAGCGATGTCTTCAGCATCGGTGATGGACATATGCAGACAGATTTTAAAATCGCAGCAGACGGGTATTTCAAGTTTGACACCGCCCATGATATCCTGGGGAATCAATTCTCTGTGGGGAACTCTGCGACCGGCAACTCGCTGAGCATTGGGGCTAGTACGGTGTCGGCTCAGAACTTTGAGGCAGCCTGGGGGTTGAATACAACCAGCCCTGAGCCGCAGCTTGAGAGTCTGGCTCTCAGTGGTTCTCTGAATGCATTAAATGATATAGAAGTCGCTATCGCCTTGGATGGTGAAATAGTTGATTTTACGGGTGATTGGTCTCTTGGGGAATCCGGTGGATTTACCATTGATCTTGAGCAGAATGAAGACATGCGTATCGATTTCATCCATCTGGATAACATCAGCGGGCGACTTGATTTGAACGGATATGTTATCTTAAGCGAGAATTTGCATTATGATATGAGCTGGAAATGGAAACAAGGGGAAAGCCTGCAGGACCCAGGGTATTTCAAGATCAACGAAGGAACCAATGACCCGAACCTCAAGGAAATTGGACTGGATTTCGTCTACAAGGACGAATCAAGTGTCGACCGTTGGGGTGCGGATATCACCCTGTCGAATTTCGCTATTTACATCTGCGTCGAATGGTACTGGCAGAACGGATTCCATATCTGGCCTGTGATCCAAGTAGGTGGAAGTCTTGCCTTTAACGCCTTATTGAATTATGATTGGTACCAGGTTTGGCCTTAGGTACGATTGGAAAAAGGTGGAAGCATATGGGAAGAAATATGAATAGGAAAAAATATGGCAAGCTAGTCGTGGTCTTGTTTCTCGTCCTCTGTATGATGTTTTCTGCGGCACAAGCGTTTTTGATTTCTGCTGATCCCTTCGAAGGCATCGGATCGACATCATCCTCACAACCTTTGCCGTTGCGGGAGGATAATTATTACACGTGGGAAGACCTGTTTAATGATGCGACACAGGTGGATCCTTCGATGTCTTACAATTATGAGCTCTCTGGTGGATCGGTCCGGATGAAGGATACCTATCCACTCTGGACAGACCCTGCGTGGACACGGATGAAACAAATCACCATCACGAACAATGCTGGGGAGGTCTTATATGATTATGCGTTACGGATCCTCATCCCGTATGATGCAGACATGCGACCGGATTACGGGGACCTCCGTTTCAAACATGACGGCAGCGGGGATGTGACCTGTAATTATTGGGTGGAGACTGCTGATGCGAGCAGTGCCACGGTTTGGGTGAAGATCCCCTACACTCCTCTGGGAACTAGTATGATGTACCTCTTCTATGGGAATCCTGCGGCGACCAGCCTGAGTAATTTCTATGGGGTGTTCACGGTCTGGGATGAGTACTGGCCGAATGATGAGCAGATCTCCTATCATGCGAACAACGAGGGTGCCTGGGACTCTGATGTGGGTTTTGGGAATAATGATTTTCTGGTCTGCTGGGAGGAAGGACAACCCTACTATCCGCCGTATACCTGGGGGTTTAAACAGGAGATTCGAGCCTCGATGTATGACTCTGATGGGAATCGGGTGGTGTTTGATAACTTGGTGTACTCCGATAACTCGGTGTATTATCGAAATGAGAATCCATCCATTGATTATGGGGCAGGGAAGTTTTTCGTCGCCTGGGAGCATTATGACACGGTTGCAAATCCAACGGTCGCAACAGAGGATATCAAAGCCCGGACCGTGGTGCGCTCTGGCAGTCAACTTTCGTTAGGAACTGTGATTAACGTCTGTAGCGCGACAGATTGTCAAGCGGATCCGAATGTTCAGTTTGATTCGGTGAACAACCGCTTTGCGGTCATCTGGGAGGATGCCCGTAATGGGGAGACGAACTATAATCTCTATGGACGATTGTATGATAGTAATGGGAATCCTGTTGGTGGTGAGAAAAGTATCTGCACCGCAGCAAACACTCAATGTGAACCATGGGTTGCTTTCGATCCGATTCATGAACAGTACATGGTTGTCTGGGAAGAGGGGCTTACTCCTGACAATGGACCCTTTAGCATCAAAGCTGGTTTATATGATAGTTCTCTGACGCAGATTGGTAATACCATTACGATCGCGATCGGTTCCGATAGTATGGATTATAACTTCCCCTGTGTGGAATTCTCTGTTCCCACCCAGCAGTATTTGATCACCTATAATAATGATGATATCAGTGGTGGGGACTGGTGGGGGAACATCTGGGGGACTATTTACGATGATGCAGGCAATGTCGTTGTACCGATCTTCCAGGTTAAAGCAGGAGAGTTTTCCAGGTCTGATATCGTCCCCTATCTTACCTCCTCGTTTCTCGTGTCCTATAACAGTCCTAGCGTCTCAGGTGGTTCTGGTCTGGTCTGGGGGAAACTGGTTTCCGCAGAAGGTGAGGTGTTTACCGGTGACATCCAGTTCTCAGCAAGCACCGCGGCGGAAGCGGATTGGGCGAATCTGGCGGTTGGGAATGAGAAAGTCTTTGTCGCCTGGGAGGACATCCGGGTCTATTATCCCTATCCATGGAATGACATCTCCACGGACTCGTATGGGAATCTTTGGCGGTTGAACATCCCCAGTGGCACGGAGATGACGTTTGTGATTGGGGAGGAAAAAGTAATGCTCCTTGAGGCACAAGTAACTTCTATTCCGATTGATCCTGAGAACCTTCTCGCATGGTACGATTTTAACGCATCATTTGATGGGACCGTTAGTTTTGATATCTTGAATGGAGCAGGGGACCTTGTGCTCATCCCGGGGGTGAGCCCTGGGCAGTCTCTCCAAGCACTGGATCCTGTCCCGTTGCGTCTCCGGGCTCATTTCACGAGGAGTACTCCATCCTATACTCCAGAGTTAGAACGCTGGAGTGTGCGATTCATCGGCATTGATGAGGTGCCACCAGTCACCGTCCTTGATCATATCTCCGGTACTCAGGGGTTGAATGGGTGGTACACCAGTCAGGGCGTCACGGTCTGGTTGAACTCCTATGACCTGCCTGAAGGGACCGGGAGTGGTGTGAACCATACGTATTATAGCTTGAATGGGGCACAAATACAGGAATATGACTCAGGGAATGGGATTTCTTTGGTGGTGACCCAGGACATGCAGTGGATGGGGGTCTGGGAGGTTAATTTCTGGTCCGTGGACCGTTCGGGGAACGCGGAGGATAACACCCAACCAGACAACACCATAATCATCAAGATTGATGCGGAACGCCCCTACGTTGAGATTTCCGAGCCCGTTGATGAGCAGCAAGTCAACCTGCCGTTCTGGATTCGTGCGAACGCTACGGATAATGGAGTGATAGACCGGGTGGAGTTTGATATCGAGCCGTTCGGGCAGCACCCGGATCTTCCCTTTGTCGATACAGAACCTCCTTATGAATGGCTCTGTAATGTCTCAGATATGAGAATGAGCGATGGATCCAATGACGGTGCACAGACCGCTGGCATCAACAAGATGATCCGGGCACGGGTGTATGATGAGTCCGGGCAGGTCTGGACTGATGAGCATTGGATCTGGATTAATAATGCGGAGAGCTTTGGGAAACGATTCCTGATTGGATTTCTGAAGAATCGGAACATCTCGGATACGCAGATTACGTTTACCACCCGTTGCATCTTGTCTATTACCCTGGACAGCTTTATCCCTGCGCTGTATACCTCCCATGAGCAGTTTGTGATTCTGCAAAGCAATCGACTCGGGTACATCGGGCCTTTAGGGATCATCGGGTTCTTTGATACTCACGTGGTTGGAGAATAAACCACCACCCCTCTATCCTTTTTTTTCTAATCTGTCATTCTCACTTCTCCGTGTCGTGAGAGGAGTTTTATTCTTATCCCTGTTTTTACTCCTTTGTTGGTCCTTGGTAGGAACTTTCGGAACTACTGCCTGACAGTACATCCGAATGCAAAAATCTACCAAGGAAATCATCAATTCTGGTTTGTTTCTCTTTAGGATTGGAACCATAGCAACTTGCTGATTCCTTAATTCTCTTGGTCTTTCTCCAGCGATTTTTACCAAAGAACGACCTTTTCTCTTGAATTTCAATATCTGTGTTAAAAACCTGGCAGGCTTTTGCTATATCCTGATACGAAATAATCCTAGATGTATCTCTCTTCATCATTTCCAGGAGAGCAAGCTTATTCTTATCCTCAAGATAATAACAGGATTTACCCTTAAACTGAGATCGTTTAATCTGAGGAAAATATCGCTGTAATGCTCGAAGGGCATTTCGATTCTCCTCTGTATACACGTATCCTTTCTCTATAAGCTCCTTCAATAATTCAAGTGGTTTTCCACTGATGTATGGTTCTCGATGATATTTATTCGGAAGATCCTTTGTATGCTCATATACAGTGGTTGGATGAAGGTGCATCTCTCTAGCAACCTGGAACTTTGATTTCCCCTTCAGAACCTCCTCACGCATTCTCTGAATATCGTCATTAGTAAGATGCCGTCTCATCATGAAAGAGTGTTAAAACCTGTATAAAAAGATACTGGAAAATCAAGCGATAATATACCTTATTTCCATTCTTTTACTCAAATGATAGTTTATGTCTGCCTACCTGCATCAGGGACAGGTTCAGATAGCCAGGGGCGGAATCGAGCAATCCCTTTTCTCAACATTACAATATCACTATTTTCAACTTTTCGTAGTGGAAAGACTGTTTGCCCAAATAATAGGGACACACACGGTCCTTGAGAGGAACCCCACCAATTGTTCCTACCATCAAGAAATGAGCTCCAACTGTACATCCCCGCTGTATCAATATAATAGGAATCATTGCCATTATTTATAAAATTATTCGAGACTATCTTTGAGAAAGAATATAATGAAGTTACTCCTGTATATGTATTGTTAGTGATAATGCAGTGGTGAATCGTATTTCTTCGAGTTTCCAATAAAAATATTCCATCATAGTTATCAATAAAATCACAATAGGAGATTTCGTTGTCCTGAGGGATAGATATTTGTAAAAATAACATTCCTGCGATGAGAATACCTTCTTCTGTGTGGGAACGAAAACTGCAATTTCTTATCCTATTCCTATCTGACCTATCTAAATATAGACCAATGGTATTTTGATTAAAGACACAATTTTCAATGATGTTATCAGATAAACGTTCAAGTTTAATCCCTATATCATTATTAGAAATCGAACAGTTCCGAATAATCGAACATGATGTGCTTAGAGAACCACTTAGATAGATGCCATATATTGCATTATCATTGAATGAACAATTCTCAATAAGATAATGCAGTACATCTTGATAAAGAACATCTGCCACTAGCCCCCATGCAGTATTATTGGAACATTCTGTTTTCTGTAAAATTATATCAGATGATTCCAATATACGAACACCAATACTCATAGAGTTACAGACACATGATGTTATTGTGATATTCGTTGATTGAATTATGTTGATGCTATATGCATTCTGATGAGGATAATTAGAACAGGAACAATTAATTAATTCATTTTTTGTTGAATACCGTATATCAATTCCTGTTTGACATTCGGTCATACTTGTGTTTTCTATCCTTCCATTGGTCACAACAGATAACTGTATCCCATGATAATGTTCATCTGGATGATTGAAATCCTGGATTGTGCAATTCCTGATAATAAAAAAGGCATCGGTATTATTAATAAAAATTCCATCAGAAGCTGAATCATCGCTAACAATCACCCAATCCTCAATGATATACGGGTCATCTACAGTTCCACTTCCATCAGTGACACCATTTTCCTCTGTGAACTCATCATTACCTATGATACGTATCGGTGGATGATTTTCATACACTAGATTTTCAATCGGAGTGTTTATAGTGATAATCGTTCCTGTTGAAATTGTATTGAAAAGGACTAATGTAAGATTGAACATTATCAAGAATTTATTATTCATGATTTTTATAACATTATTATATTTTATATACTTTATCATAATTAAAAAAAAAAAAAGATGGCATGATAATTCTTGATTACATCGTGTTGCATATCCAAACAAAGGAGATGCAACATGAAAAACACAAAATATTTTATCGGACTAGAT
>JALOTN010000017.1 GCA_025457885.1 Thermoplasmatota archaeon
GAATGGGAAGAAGGGAAAAAAAGACATTGTAAAAATCGAGAACAGAGAACTTGATCCAAAAGAAGTTGATAAAATCGCACTTATTGCTCCGAAAGCAACTATTAACATCATCAGGGATTATGAGGTCGTAAAAAAACACACGGTTCAGCTTCCTGAGGAAGTCATTGGTCTTACGAAATGCTCAAACCCCACCTGTATCACGAACACACGCGAACCGGTTGAAAGCAGATTTCAGGTTATCTGCAAAGACCCGGTGCGAATCAGATGTTATTTCTGTGAACGAGAACCTGACGATATCGCAGCAGGAATCGTTTAACTTTTTTTTCTTATTTTCTCTAATAAAATCTTTGCGTAATCAAGTTTTACTTTCCCATCCTGGACAAGCTGATCAGCGAGTCTTTCGATTTCTTCGCCCTGTGCACCTGCCATGACCGCGATGTTCTTCGCGTGAAGCGACATATGCCCTTTCTGAATCCCAACGGTTGACAGGGCAAATAATGCAGCGAAATTCTGGGCTAAACCAACGCTTGCGACGACCTCAGCGAGTTCCTGTGCTGTCGATATCCCAAGAATCTTCCTGCAGAGTTTGGCTTTGGGATGCATATTGGCAGCGCCCCCAATCACCCCTACAGCCATAGGTAATTCAATCTCACCGACGAGATCCCCATCTTTATTCTTATGATACGTAGTTAATGAGGTGTACAGACCCGTTCTTGCTGCATACGCATGAGCACCAGCCTCGATAGCACGAAAATCATTTCCTGTCGCAATAATCACCGCATCAATCCCGTTCATAATCCCTTTATTATGAGTAGCTGCTCGGTAGGGATCTATGGAAGCAAGGGTATAGGACTCAAGAAATGCATCAATAATAGAGTCTCCACCCATCTTTTCCTTATCAAAAATCGCTGTTGCCTTCACCAGCCGTTTATCCGCAAGATTTGACAATATCTTTAACCGTACATTCCCAGCGGTTATCTCTTCAAGTATGGGAGCTAGGGCCTCGCACATCGTGTTCACCGCGTTTGCCCCCATCGCATCACGCACATCCACAATCAGATGAACCACAATCATATGCCCCAAGGGACTATCCAGGATTCTCACTTCAATGTCTTTAGCTCCCCCACCGAAATCCACAAGGATTTTATCCTGAGCATTTGCCAATGCGAGCAATTGGGTTTTATGCTGCATGATATTTTGCGCCGCTGACACAACATCTTTGACGTGTAACACCTGCAATTGACCAATCATCAGAGGCTTTGAAGAAATCGTTGAAAAACCACCTTTAACTCGAGCGATTTTCGCTGCATTGCTCGCAGCGGCAACCACACTAGATTCCTCTGTGGCCATAGGGATGAGATAATCTTTTTTATTAATCAGAAAATTAACCGCAACACCCAATGGCAACTCAAAAGTCCCTAGGACATTTTCAATCATACGATCTGCGGTCGCAAGATCAAGACCTGAAGAAAAACTCTTCAAATCCTCCTGCGTTAAATTACTAAACTGTGTGACAAATTCTCTCCGTTTTTCAATCGGAAGCTTATAAAAACCTGACACAATCGATGTTCTCTCAGTTTGGGGCATCTCTTTTCTACCTCCATAAATAGTATGGAGGAAAACACTTCGTATTTTTATAATTATTTCCCTCTCATAGAAATACCCCAACGATTAAACAACACCTCATTCTCATAAAGAATTTTCGTGATACGATGATACGGAATCATCGCTGTCGATGTCTCAAGAAATGATCGACCAATACTGATAATTTCATCACCTGATATCATCTTCGTGTTCCCAAGTGCTCCTCGATGGACATACCAGATGGTTACTTTTTTAAGATCTTTGGTCCATTTAATCTTATTTAAAATATCCCGAACAAAATACATCAAATCATCGACCGAATATTTAAGAGAGAACTTCCCACATGATCCTTCCCGCACTCCTCAACAATAGGACCATGGCCAGGGTACAGATGTCTTACATTCAATGCTGCGAGTCGCTCAATCGAACGAACCAATAGGTTAAAATCCCCTCCCGGAAAATCAAAGCGACCAAACCCGCCATGGGAAAAAACCGTATCTCCTGATATCAATACTCCCGTATTTTTACTATAAAAACACAGACTTCCGATACTATGGCCAGGTGTGAGGAGTACATCAAACGTATCATCCCCAATCGTGATTTGCGACCCTTCAGTCAATGCCACATCTACCTGGATACAAGGCATCACCCCGCCAAGCATTTCAGCAAACGTGCTTTTCCCTTCTTTAAGTTTTTGGACAACATCTTTATGAGCAAATACTCGCGGCAAGTCATCTGTTGCTTGTAAGATATGCTGCACACCCCCAACGTGGTCGTAATGTTCATGGGTTAGCAGAATCTGTTGTATCTTTTTTCCTTTGACAATCTTTTGGATTTCTTTGAGAATTTTCTGAGAATGAAAACCGGTTCCTGTATCAATAACCGTGGGGTACTCCCCAGGTATCACATAGATATTCGAATCATAATCACAACCTGGAAGAGTAAAAATATCCATAGACATGCAGATATCTCGAAGAAAGAAATAAGTTTATCGATATTTTTCAGATTTTTAATATTATAATAAACTCAAATAATAGTAACAATTAAATGCAACCAATCGATTACCACAAGTAGTTACGGGGAGTTGGAATATGAATCATGGAAATGTTGTTCACGTTATAGGAACAGGCACCATAGGAGAGCCTCTTATTGGTTTATTATGCGATGCGAAAGATGACCTTGGAATCGACGAAGTGACCTTTTATAAGCACAGTCCCACCCTTGAAGATCGACCGAAGATTAAAGGAATGATAAACAGAGGAGCTAACCTTTGTGTCTCCACAGACAAAGTCAAGGAATTCCAAGAACTAGGCCTTGAGCCAATGTATGAAGCAGAAGAAGCCATCAAACGATCCTCTGTTATCATCGACTGTACACCCAAAGGCACCGGAATGATGAATAAAGAAAAATACTACAATAAATACAAAACTAAGATTAAAGGATTCATCGCCCAAGGATCGGAGTTTGGTTTTGGTAAAATGTATGCCCTTGGAATAAATGACGAAGCGATTACGAAAAAAGACCAATTTATCCATGTCGTCAGCTGCAACACCCATAATATGGCGGTTCTGATCAACACATTAGCCATTGAGAAGAAGAAAAGCCACTTAAAAGAAGGACGATTCCTCTGTATCAGACGAGCCAATGACATTAGTCAGGTAAAAAGCTTCGTCCCATCACCAGAGGTCGGGAGTCATAAAGATGAAAAAATGGGTACCCACCACGCTGTCGACGTCTATCATCTCTACAAAACCCTTGGTATCAACCTAAATGTCTTTTCAAGTGCGATGAAATTGAACACCCAATATATGCATTGCATCTGGTACGACCTGAAACTTGATACAAAAATAACAAAGGATGCAGCGATTAAAAAATTCATGGAAAACCCGAGAGTTGCTGTGACATATAAAAAATCAGCGAACCTGGTTTTCTCTTTTGGTCGGGACCATGGTCATTATGGAAGAATCTTAGATCAGACCGTCGTAGTCATTCCAACAATCCATGTGATAAACGAAAATGAAATCATCGGGTTCTGTTTCACTCCACAAGACGGGAACGCCTTATTAAGTAGCATTGCTGCTACCGAACGATTTTTGTATCCAGACTCGTATGAAGAGAAACTGAAATGCCTTGGGGCATTTCTGATGCAAGAAGTATAGCGACGATTTCATTCCTCGTACCTTTTTTTCCAATAAGAGAGGAGAGTTTAGAAAAAAAAGAGGAGAAAGGGTTGTTTAGGTAGAATACCCACCAAAGACAAGACTTGGGTCACCAAAAAGAGCCCAGTTCGTAATACAGAATGCCTCTACCTGATTTATTTCCTCCTCGGTAAGGAATTTCTGAATCGCTTGACTATGGGCTTGTGCAAGATGTGTTGCTCCATTGCCGATCTGATAGAAGAAATTAACCTCCAGTTCTGCACTCAGACTGATAGGGTCTCCCTCATATCCCATCCCATAGCCAGTACAACCAGTTGAACCAATCGCCCCACCACTCGATTTCATCACAAATCCAGCACTAAAACACACCGGAATAGGCAGACCAAAGCAGAAATACCTGGTTTTCGAATGGTTTCTATCCAGCAATGTGGGAATCATCGATACGTTATACATCCCATTATGACAACCACCGACAATCACCACAGGTAGTTTGTTTCCATTAAGCAGGAATGGATAATTAAAGATGTTAAAGCCACCGGTCCAATTCCCCTCATCATACCAAAAGGTATTCCAGGAATAGGGATTCCCATGACCTTCGAAATCAACAAATCCAGCACCCTCATTAAAGGATTTAAGGATATCTTTTGATACGGGAACTCGACCCCCACCATCTCTGTTTGTTGTATAGCAACTCACAAGCTTCAAATCAGGGATAGCGTTCTTTGTATAATTATATGAGACGTCACAGAGGTATTCCCCATCAGGTTTTCCTTCGAAAAATTCAAAGGTTTTTCCACCGACACCAACAAAGGTGCTGTACCATGATTTTTCCGTCGAACCTGTGCTTTCATAGGTGATGATTTTTTTCACTACAGATTTTACCTCTCTGACAGTTACAGCAGGGATCCTTGATACATAGACCTCAGGGTAGAAATCGACTACGTCCTCTGCAGGAGCGTAATCAATCCATTCAGCATAGATACCATCATTATCGGAGTCCCAACTGTCAAATCCCCCCGTTCCATTATATAAACATCCATAGTAAAGATCTGAGAGACAACCTTCATCATCACCCTGGGGCATATTCACATACCGAACAGGTACCCACCAGCCAGTCCACCCTGCAGAAGTCGTATCTTTATCGTTCGCAAAAATATGAGACTTCAGACCACCGACAAGTAAGACATAGGTGATATTCGCGATATCAAACTCGTTCTGAATGAACAACTTAATATCCTCAGGAGCATCATACCCATCATACTCATCCAGAATAGACTCCACTGATTTGAACTTCGTGATAACACCCTTACTGTTCTTAAAATCAATCAACGACTGCAGACTAGCGCTGAACTTCTCAGGGGCAATGATTACCATATCATACTCCTCGGCTGAAGACTGCATCGTTGTTTGAGGCGCCAAATACGATACAGAAATATCTAAACCCCCAACCAATGAAAGCTCTTTATTCAATGGGGAGTACCGAATGGGATAACAGATCACCTTCACAAACGTCACCTGTTGACCGTTCTCATTCCGGCCAGCACCAAGGTCATACTTATACAACGAAGCAGGATAATACTCTGCACTCCCATATACAGATTGATCCTTCACATAATCTATCTGATCCAGAGATTCAGATACAGGAACGATACGAGCAGGAATAACCTCCTGAGATAAAGAATAAGTACTCATCTCCTTCGCAGTGCACATTACCTGAATATCTGTCGATCGAAAAGGAATCTGATACGTACGAACATAGATTGGCAACACCGGTCTATTTGACTCTAATAACTGAGTAGTAGCACCGTCAATTTGAACTTCAACAAATCCGTCTTTCTCGGATAATGTTGGTTGTGCCGAGAAAAGAACCGAAGTAGACTCTGTTCTCAGATTCATTAATCCTTTCGTTGAGACGTTCGTCGTAAATGCAGCTGCCCCTAGTCCGCTAAGGACTAAAACACCCACTATGAAAAACGATATGAGTTTCTTCATATTATTCCCTTAATAAAAGAAAATAGATTCAGATATAAATAGTTTTTTTACTTTTTAGTATATTTTTTAAATACTGATACTGTAGAAAAAAGAAAAAAAAGAAAGGAGGTTTCCTCGTTTTATGAGGAATATCCACCGATTCGTAGGCTTGCATCACCGAAGAGCGCCCAGTTGGTGATACAGAAGGCGGCGATTTGCTCAATATCGTTTTCGTTGAGATACTTCGTAATAGCTAGGCTATGAGCGTTTGCTAGGTTTGTTTGATTCCCATACCCGATGTTCCAGAATAAGTTCATTTCTAGGGCTCCACTTAAGGTGTTTGGGTCGCCTCCGGTACCAAAACCATATCCTGTGCAACCGGTAGAAGCAATCGCCCCACCATGGGCTTTAAGGACAAGACCTGCAGAGAAGCATTCTGGGACAGGTATTCCATAGCAGAAGTATCTGGTTTTGGAATGGTTATTGTCCAGCATGGCTGGTATCATAGAAACGTTGTAAAGAGCGTTGTGGCATCCTCCGACGATCACAATCGGTAATTTATTCCCATTGAAGAGGAAGGGGAACAGGAATAAATGGAATCCACCCGTCCAATCTTCAGGGTATTCTCCATCAAACCAGATGGTATTCCAGGAATAGGGGTTCCCATGACCTTCGAAATCAACAAAACCAGCTCCCTCGTTAAAGGATTTAATAATATCTTTTGGTACGGGAGTCCGTCCGCCGGTATCTCGATTAACGGTGTAACATTGGGTCAGTTCCATATCAGTATAGACGTTCTTTGTGTAATTATAGGCAAGGTCACAGAGGTATTCCCCGTCAGGTTTTCCACCATAATACGCAAAGGTCTTCCCACCAATACCAACAAAGTTATTGAACCAAGGTTTGTCTTCAACACCGCTGCTCTCATAGGTCAGAATCTTCTTTACAACGGCTTTGACCTCTTTTGTCGTTGTTGCTGGTATCCGTGAGACGAAGACTTCAGGGTAGAGATCAATATTATCTTTCAATGCACCCGGTTTGTTCCAGGCGGCATACACACCATCAGCATTGGAATCCCAGCTGTCAAAACCACCAGTCGCATTATATAAACAACCATAGTAATGATCTGAAAGACAACCCTCGTCATCACTCTGTGGCATGTTGACGTATCGGACAGGGACCCACCAGCCAGTCCACCCTGCAGACGTCGTATCCTTATCCTTCGCAGAGATATGAGACTTCAGACCACCGACAAGTAAGACATAGGTGATATTCGCAGTATCAAACTCGTTCTTAATGAACAACTTAATATCCTCAGGTGCATCATACCCATCATACTCATCTAGGATAGACTCCACCGATTTGAATTTCGTGATAACACCCTTACTGTTCTTAAAATCAATCAAAGACTGTAGAAGAGAGCTGAACTTCTCAGGAGCAATAATGACCATATCATACTCCTCTGCAGAAGACTGCTGAGGTTGCTGTGGCGTGTTATACGTAACGGTGATATCGAAGCTACCAACCAAAGAAATCTGATTGTTCAACGGTGAGTACCGAACAGGATAACAGATCACCTTCACAAACGTCACCTGTTGGCCGTTCTCATTCCGGCCAGCACCAAGGTCATACTTATACACTGAAGAAGGATAGTACTCCGAACGCCCATACACCAAGGGATCCATCATATACACACTTTGATCAGCCTCAGATAACGGAGCGATACGAGCGGGAATGACCTGTTGTGTTAGAGACAATGAACTCATATCGTTCGCTGTACATACAACCTGGATGTCAGTTGATCCGAAAGGAATTTGATAGGTCGTGACATAAATTGGTAAGACCGGTCGGTTCGGTTCTAATAATTCAGTAGTAGTACCATCATACTGTATCTCAACAAATCCGTCTTTTTCGTTGATGGTTGGTTGTGATGAGAAAAGAACCGATGTTGACTCTGATTTCAGATTCATCATCTGTTTCATCGAGACGTTCGTCGTGAACGCAGCTGCCCCTAGTCCACTAAGGACTAAAATACTTACAACTACAATAGGTACGAATTTCTTCATATTATTCCCCATTAGTGTATTAGCTGACCAACGTATTTAAATTTAACTCTTTCAAAATAATACAAAATCTCACTTTTGGTCATCTTATATAGATTTAAATTATCAATTATATGACAAAAACATCCCTGTTAAGTGAGGGGCTTTCTGCATGCAGGAAACGCTTAGGAACATTTATCAGATGTAGACTTTTTTTACAATCGTTTCTATCAGAAAAAATATCTCAATATAATCAAAAGTATCTCAATTTTTAGTGGTTTGATCTGAATAGGTTGGAAAAAACTGTAGATAGCGATTGGCAACCAAGGATGAAAAATGGGACTGGATCATCCCATGCAAACAACGCAAATTCATTTCTAAGGCTATAGTCAGAAAATAATGACTGTATGTGAAAAGAACCTTTTTGCGCCAGGGCACGCAAAGATTGCAGATCCTCTAAGAAATACACCCATTTAATAGGCTGAATCTGCGGAGAGAACGACTCTTCTGGAAGCGGTTTATGAACCGCATCTAAATACGCCAGATATGGAAGATTACAACCAAATCTGGAAGGAAAACTATTCTGCATCCACACCCGAGGGTTTATCTCAATAAATTTATACTGTCCATCCCGAGAATCATATTTAAACTCTGCATCGACTATCCCATAATAACCAATCGTCCTGATTAAAGACGTCGTCAGCTGCTCCAGCAAGGGGACATGTACCTGCTGAATTACACATCCATTCCCAAAACCAAGTGGCCATTCTCGAATACGCTGATACATGAACATCCCGTGAGAAGCACCTGTTTGGTCATAATAAGCATTGAACCCAAACATCCTATCTGCATCTCCAGGGATAATCTCCTGAAGCATTACTTCATGCTTCTTTGCAGAAACCATTCTAAAACAAGAAAGAAGTTCTTGACGAGAGGATATGAAAAACAATTTTGTATGAAAATCTAAACGAAAGTACGTTGGATATACAGGCTTAAGAATCAAAGGATAGGAAAGCTCCTTGCTAATTGCATCTACCTCTCCTTCATTCTGAGGAAAAAATGTCTTTGCATGTGGGAAATTATGCTGTTCGAGATATCGATAAAACAATTCCTTATTTAGAAATAGATTGACCTTCTCATAAGAACTCATCGTGAAATAATAATTTTTTTCCAACTGACTTCGGTTACGTAACAACGCCAGTAGTTCTGTATCACCCGTTGGGATTAGAACCCCTTTTTCATGAAGCTTTCCACCAATGGACATCAGAAAATCTATGTAGGATTCCGCCTCATACTTCGGATGAGGACAGACCACCCCTTTTGCATATTTTGAGTAAAACGCAGCTTGATTCCTCTTTACATCAAAAACAACTGTTGGCACTAAACTTCGACCAAGATTACGAACAGCACCAAGATTTGAAGTAGGATAAATACCTAGCACAAACGCGATAGGTTCCTCAAATCCAGATAAATATTTTTCTAGTGATTTATTCATGTATTTGTATATCCTCTCACTAAGGAGTACTCAACAGATACGATTCTTGAAAACAAATACATCATCAGAATTAAAACCTATGGTAGAAAAGATAATACAACGAAGGTGAACCTCTATATAATCCTAAGAAAATATCGGATACGAATGAAAAATTCACTCAGGGAACAATTCTTGAAAAAACGAAAAGAAATCACAAAATCAAAATTAATAACAAACAGCAGGCAAATTCAACAACTTCTTTTTTCTACCACCTGGTATCGTTCAGCTTCAAAGATACTTTTTTATGTGTCATTTAACAATGAAGTGCATACCCATGAGATGATTAAAGACGCCTTGCTCAACGGAAAAACAGTCCTCGTCCCAAAATGTGACACCGAGAAAAACATCCTCTGCATATCACAACTGATCCACTGGGACGATCTTGAGAAAGGAGCATATTCTATCCTTGAACCTCGGCAGGATTGTCTCCGTGCAGTCCCTGTTTCTTCGGTGGACCTGATTATTGTACCCGGTGTCGTGTTTGATACAAAAGGAAATCGCATCGGCTATGGAAAAGGATTCTACGATCGTTTATTACAAGAGGCGAAAAACGCTTATTCTATTGGCCTTGCATTCGAAAGCCAAATCATTGAATCAATACCTTCAGAAGAACATGATGAAAAAGTCGATATCATCATTACCGAGGACCGTATTATACAACCTCAGATAATTACGTGACTATCTCCTTGAGACGTTTTGTTCGAATCGCCTTTTCAAGTTCTAAAGCAATTCGTTCCCCATAGCTTATGGATTCACCATACAAATACCCAGAATGAGGAGTAAATTGAGTTAATGGACTTCCGGGGATTCGCAACGACACATCAAAGACAACCATCTCTTCTTTTCCTTTATCAGCGACAATAGCCCCTTGCAGAGCAAAAGGTCCTATAATTCCTGGAGGGTACTCCTTCTTCGTGGTCTGGACAAATCTCTCACCAAGCTCAAATATCGATTCAATAATGGATTCTTTTGTCGTTGCCGCAATATGCCCTGTTTCGATGATTTTTGGACGAAGGTACTTTAAAACAGCCAGTTGTTCATCAGCAGGAAGGCGGAGCAACCCATCAAGATTAGTTTGCCTTCGTGTATCCGTCCCCATGATCTCCAGCTCATCATCAAGGATGGAATAGAAATAATTAAAATTAATCTGAGTCCCAATCACATATTCTTCAATGACCGCTTGATTCAATGCCTCGGCAGTAATCATCTTTTTTGCCAAAAGCTGATCTGATTTCTTTTTATAGTCAGCATAACTCGAAGCAAAGAAAAACGCGCGTTCATACCCACGAATCGCTTCGTTTACCTTGACGATCACAAGACGGTCAATATCGTGCGCTGATTGAAACAACTGAGGAAAACGGATCCCTGCCCTCTGTAACAAATAATACTGATTCTTCGGGACATTCCGTTCCTCAAGTTTCAACATAGAACGTGTCCCAAAAATTGGGACCTGAAAATTATTCTCAATGTCTGTGAAATCAAAATAGACCCAAAAATAGCGGTTATGAATGAAAATCGTGTTTTCAGCTTGTAACCTGTCCTGAACATCTGGTTTTGTGATATCCCTGAATTTTTCTAAAACAATAGTGCTGTCGATACAGCCTCGACCATCATCACGAGTTCGATAATACTTCGTGTAGGTTTTCTCCCGTCCTTTCTGACAGACCGCGAGAGTTTTAAAACCATGTCTTTTTGCCCCCCGACAGACATCCAATGCTGAATGACCACCGAGTACTCCAATCGTTATTTTATTAGGATCATATGACTCAACAAGATTTTGGATTTTTTTTCGTTCCAGCATGTCATCAATCCCTACCCAAATGCTATGATGCTTACGTTATTTATCCTTTAAACTTCGGTCGTTTTGAGAGATGAAGAGCAAGCGGTAATTTTTGTTGAGGATAGTCTTTTACACGTTCAACAATCAGCTGGTGTAACTGTGCGACAGTATATGGTTTATCACCTTCACCTAGCTCACTTGCTCTTATACGTGGCAAGACTGTTTTTTCCTTGCGTTCTTTTTCACCGATGACGACTATATAGGGAATCCATTCTTTTTCTGCGTCTCGGATCTTTCGTCCCACACTTTCTTCCCTGTCATCGATATCGGCTCTGATGAAATAGAACGGGGAAAGTGCATTTAGTTCACTGATGAACGTTTCACAGTCAGGAAGGAACTCATCGGCGACGGGAATCAGACGAACCTGTGTTGGTGATAGCCAGAGAGGTAGCATGGGTTTTTTCCCTTGGCTCATTTTAATTGCCTCTCGTTCCAGTAAAGCATAAACGTTCCGATCGATGCTCCCAGAGATGCTCGTATGAAGGATGTAGGGGTGTTGTTTTTCTCCTTTTTCATCCGCATAGGTGATATTGAACCGTTTCCCATTCTCAACATCGATTTGAACAGTTGAAAGTGCACTTGCTTTCTTCATTGAGTCAATGACGTTGAATTCGAATTTCATGACAAAGTAAAAATATCGTTCGTTCCACAACTCAACAAGGATGGGTTTCCCTGCTAAACGGGCAAGGTCCTGAGCAAGGGTTTTATTATTCTCATAGAACTCTTTGACGAATCGCAATGCGACCTCCGAATCAAGCTTTAAAGAGCTCATCCATCGCATCGCTGTGGAGAATTGTCGTTTAAACTCCTCTGTTGCCTGTGGAAGGTCCTTACAGAATGTATGAAGATCTGGCATGGTGAAAGCGCGTAACCGTTTCAAACCACTGACCTCACCGCTTTGTTCACGACGGAAACTATAATGCGTCAGTTCGTAGAGCCTTAACGGAAGGTTTCGATAGGAAATCGTCATGTCATGGGCGATCATATACTGCCCAAAGCAAGCAGCAAACCGAAGGAAGAAATCTTTATCGGAATGTACTATGTATTGTCGGGCAGGGAATTTCTTCACATACTCGCTTAAGGCTGGATGCTCAAGGTCATACATGATGGGGGTTTCTACTTGCATTCCACCGATGTCTCGTACCATGTTATTGATATGTTGTTCCAGGAGGCCTTTAATCATTCTACCCTTAGGGTACCATCGGAAGTTTCCGGAGTCACTCGCTGGTTCGTAATCCACGAGCTCCAGGGATTGCATCATCTTGACATGGGGTGGTTCTCCGACGATCTTCCGTGTTCCACTACTTTCGTACTCGTAGAGAAGTTTTAGTTCCTCATGACCAGAAAAATTGAATTTCTCAGCATCAATCAGTTCACCCTGAGGTGTTAGGATGCACCATTGTGAGATAATCTCCTTTTCTTTTTCGACCGCCTTTTTTTCCTTCCCAGGGATAATCTCCCGAGAGAGTTCGGAAAGAGGATGGCCTTTACAGGAGATAGTAAATGCTTTATACCAGCCAAACGGAGATCGTTTTACGTTGAAATCCTGTTGTTTTACTTCATGTTCAAGTTGTATAAGAATTTCTTTCCCCGCTTTCGCACTCGCAAGGTCTGATGAGAGATGTGCGTATGGGTAGAGCATGATGTTTCTGACTTTGAGTTGCGTTGCTGTTTTTGTGATTTCTTTACTTGCCTCTTCAACAGCTTGAGTTGGTGCTTTTTCATCGACTTTCTCAACCGCGATAAAAACTGTTAAAGCTTCATCGAGACGATCCTTCATAAGAGTGATATCTTCAGGATGTGGGATGGCTTTTTCTTTGACTTCATATTCGATAAAATCACTATGGATAAGTAATAGTTTCATAGAATCGACCCGTAAAGCAAATCAGTGTTTTTAAAGATAGTGATTCACGCCATTATATGGGGGAGGCGGCGGAGGTGTATACTCCGTAAATAAAAAATTTTTGTTTTACTTGCAATCCCATCTCTCCGCCTAACCAATGGAATATGTCATGTCATATATGAATGTTTCGAATTTTTCTTATTCTCTCTGTTGACAAAAAATATTTCTCCTAAAAAAATTTTAAAAAAAATTATGGTAAAAAACCTAATGCTTCTTCGATTCGCCCCATTTCAATACCAGTGGTCATATTTCCAATAATTGCACCCTTTGTATTGGCAATAAGACCACTACCGATCATGGGAAACCCATGGTTCACGGTTCCAATCATCACATCCACATCAAACACTTTCTTTAGTTGTTGTTTTTCCTCATCAGTCGTCTTCGGATGACACAGACAACCTTTGTTTGTCACAACAGCAGCCATCCCAACGGTCCCTAGTGATGCGATTGTTCCCTTATGAACCGGGACATCTAGGGTCTTACTAATCTGTTTCATGGTGGTTGCTTTTAACTCAGGATGAACCAACGCCCCATAGTCATTTACCAGAATGTCATTCCCTGCGGCATTAATGATATCTTCGATAGGTAGCACATGAAGCCCAAGCTTTTCAAGTGTTTGAAATGTGTCCTTGTTCGTAAATGCTGTCACTATCGCTCCAGTAGAGTTACAGACGAGAAGGGAGCCAATGATCGTCGAATCGGCAATACATAGTTCAACGACCTTAACGTCTAATATATCAGCTACTAACCGTTTTGTCTTCTTTGGAAGACCTGGTTGTAAAAAGGCAATCGAACTATTGGTTCGACAATAGATACCTACGTTTGGATTTTCATTGAAATCCAAGAGTTGAAGCATTCTTATTCACTTTTTTTGCTTTTTTTCGATGCTGGTTTTTTCTTCCCGCCGGTTTTTCCTGTGGTTCCTTTTTGTTTTTTTGCGGCTGTTTTTTGTTTCTTTGGTTCCTTTTTCTCAACGTCAGTCTCGGGTTGTTTTTCTTCCACTTTGGAAGGTTTCTCCTTTTCTTTGGCTGGTTCTTCTTCCTCTTTTGGGGTTTTTTCCTTCTTTTTCTTAATCTTCACTTCCCCATCACCAGTTGGTGTGATATCGTATCCCTCAGCACCAGGCACTGCTTCTTCTGCTTTTTCTTCTTCACGTCTGAGAATCGGGGTTTTCTTCTCTTTTTCTTCTTTTAAGAATTCTCTTCGGGATTTCTTTTCTCCCATCTCAGGCAGGGTTGCTTCAACAACACCGTCTTCGAATTTGACTGCCCTGACGCGTATTTTACTTGGAACCCAGAATTTCCCATAGGTCCACAGCTGTTTGTTTAAGGCACCATCAATCCAGACATTCTTTTGTTCAACCTTCATATGTTTCATAAGGAAATGACGAATGTCGTCGACTGCTCGAGGAACTGCTCGAGAGGTCGGACCGATTTTCGCGCGTCGCAACGGGATAATGTAGATTCTTTCCAGTTCTTTTCCAGTGTCTTTCTCAGCCATATAAAATCACCCTATCTTGAGTTTATTTCTCCGCCAGTTGCGTGTTTTTGGATGTCGAGTAAAACGTCGGTTTGTACGAATCATGACCCACGCTGGTACTCGTCGATTGCTTTTTGTTGCTCTGTTTAACCGGAATTTTCTTCCTAATGATTTGTGGCTTGACATTTATATTCCTCTTCTGCGAATCGTGATATCACGTTTCTTCGGGAGTATCTTTGAGAGTAAATCCCGTAATTGCTCATCGTTTATTTTATTTTTGAGCCGCCCGGATTGTGCAAGCATAATGAGCTGGTTTTCCAGGTTTTCTGCTAGCTCGGGACGTGCAGCTTTGATTCGACCAAGACGCTCGCGGGCATCATCCATTAGGATTGATCGAAGAATCATCTTTTTCTGTTCTTCGAATTCCTTCTGCTGTGTTTCTTCGTACTCATCTTGCGAGAACGCTGGTTGTTGCTGTTGTTGAAGCTCACGCAATTTCTTCTTCCTGATAGCGTCTATATCATCCATAGTGGTTTGAGAACCTCAAGATGAACCTATTGCGATTCCCTATTTAATATTTTTTCAATTCAGGGTAGACTTCAAGTAATGATTTTTTAACTTCAAATGAGGTGTTATCCAGAAACTTGACTCCCTTTGGGGTGAGCATGCGGCCGCGTCCCTTCATCTTTGTCACATACCCAGCAGTCTCTAACTGCTGCAGGGCATGCCGGACAATCGCTCCGCTTCCTGCTTTGGCTTTATTTGGTTTTGATCCACGATTCATCTTCCCACCGTATTCAGCCCGGATACGCTCGATTCCCATGTTTTTATTCACATATAATTTCCGTAGAATCGAGGCGCATCGTGTATGCCACCAATCCTTTGTCTCTGGTGGGTTTTCCTTGGAGACGCCGGTACGGACATATCGGCTCCATTCTGGTGGAACGATTGCAGTTTCACTCTGGAGTTTTTTTGTTAATGCAGAGATCAATTCTTTTGCAGGAACATCATAAGCTGTTGTCATAGGAATACTCTTCTTTTCTCGTGAAAGTGGGTATCGGTAATTATCATATGTTATTTAAGCATATTGGATGCGAAAAACAAGATTATTTCCTCTAATAAAGCAGAAAAATTCTTCATAATTCGGAGGTCATTGAAGGATTTCTATGCAGCGGCCGCCTCGTATGTTTCTGACAATGAGTACAATAGGAGATAATCATTCCTCTATGGATACGGACGCGACAGGTCTCAGGGGGGAGTTGATATGCATAACAATACTTGCAGAACCGAGGGGAATATTCTTTTGGAATTGGGACAAGGTATTTCATAGAAATCCTCCGAGCAAGTTGAACGTATCGATTCGCGAGAGAAAAATTTCCTTCCAACCCACATGTTTCCGCAAGAGAAAAAAGATACTGAATCCGACGTCGGGCGACCGCTCGATATACCTGCTTTTTCCCATTCTGTTTTCGTGACATGACAAGCCAGTGGAAAAGTCACCGGTTATAAAATACTTCTGTACAGTAAAAAACAACAAGAAAGAAAAAGAAAAAAAAATGAAGAGAGAAGTGAAATTACTTCTTCTTCAGGTATGGAAGCCCTGTTCTCTTGTTGACTCCAACAGTATATCCAGTTGGTAAATCACAGGTGGTTCCACTTTTTGGTGATCTTTTGCTGAAGAAATAAATCGTTTGGTTTCTTCCGCCTTTAAGCTTCACGTTTCTTGTGTATAAGGTCCAACCCTCGTGTTTGTATGTCATAATACACCTCCTGCCAGGAATGCGTCTCCTGGAATTTAAATCTTTCTTTATTTTTCTCCTGGTGCACTGATAGCACGTGCGAGATTGACACGTTCGAAAAAAAAAATTTCTTGCCATCTGTAACAGAAGTAAATGAAAAAAAAGAGCCGGTAGTTGTCGCCCACATATACGAATCACCTAGGTATTTTAAACGTTTTCGAATTATTCAACCACAGGAATAACATTTTTGAATATCCGCGACATGAAGGAATAGGAAAAATATGTCAAAAGGCTCTCTTGTTTTTATCGGTCTGGGTCTCTACGATGAAACTGATATTTCAATGAAAGGATACGAAGAACTTAAACACTGTGACATCATCTTTGCAGAATTTTATACCACGAAACTTGGAACGTTTCATAAACAAACCTTCGAAACCCATATCGGGAAAAAAATCGAAGTCCTCTCCAGAGAGGAGACTGAAAAAGCTGATAAAATAATCGAAGCGGCAACCCAACATTCCGTCGCCTTCCTCACAGGAGGAGACCCGATGATTGCCACCACCCATATCGATTTACGGCTTCGTGCAATAAAAAAAGGTATCCCAACAAAAATAATCCATAGCAGTAGTGTCGCAACCGCAGTCCCCGGGCTCCTTGGTCTGCAAAACTACAAATTCGGTAGAACCACCACCCTTGCATACCCTGAAAAAGACTATTTTCCGACCAGCCCATACACCGTTGTCTATAATAATAAAAAAATGGGACTCCATTCACTCATCCTGCTTGATATCCAAACAGAAAAGAACCAGTACATGACGGCAAACGAAGGCTTTGATCTCCTTCTTAAAATGGAAAAACAACTCAAAAAACGATTTCTGACGAATAACACCATCGCATGTGTAGTTGCACGAGCGGGTGCAACGGATCCAATGGTGGTAGCTAATACCATCTCCAATCTTCTGAAAATGGATTTTGGACCACCATTGCATACGATTGTCATCCCAGGGAATTTACATTTCATGGAAATCGAAGCACTCGAACTATGCGCAGGACTCCCCGCGGATATGAAAACAAAAATACAAAAACTATAATAACCCTGCATAATATTCCGCGCTTAAACAAATAAAAGTGGTCTGGATGCAACAAGAAAAAAATGACTTTATCGGTTTAATTTATGGTGACGTTGGTTCAACAAAATTCAATTTTACCGTGGATGGTCGCAATCTACGAAAATTTGACTATGTCGCAGCACCACATGAAGAAGGATATGTCCTTGCTCAGGTCATGGACATCAAAGGATATTCCGATTTAAAATTCGAAGATGCAATCACCATAAAAACCAATGGATCAGTACCCCCAATAAAAAGTGATATTTCCGCATTTGCCGAAGTCATTGGATACCGGGATAAAGAAGGACATCTCCAAGCTCCACGGAGTCCTTTCGAGGCAGGATCGCAGATCACCCTTGCCCATGAAGACCTCATCCGTCATGTCCTTGGTCTTCAAGCAGAAAAAGAAAACGGAGCATATCTTGGTCTTTTGAAAGGACACGATTTACCAGTCTACCTCAATATCGATTCTCTTGTTCAGAAACACATCTGTATCCTAGCAAAAACCGGTGGTGGGAAAAGCTACGCCTGCGGAGTTCTGATTGAAGAGCTCTTGAAGAAAAAGATCCCACTGGTTATTATCGATACCCATGGAGAGTATATCTCCCTTGGCAAACCAAACAAGGATAAAAAAGACACCAAGAACATGGAGAAATTTGGTATTAAACCAAATGATTACAGCAGTCAAATCATCGGGTATTCACCCCTTGCCCAAGGTGATGGTAATAAACATTTGACACTGAACGGAATGAATCTTGAGGGAAGAGAAATCCTTGATCTTTTACAAGCAAAACTGTCAGGTCCACAAATAGCTGTCCTTTATCAAACCATTAAGGAACTCAAAGAATTCAAACAAATCTATAGTATTAGAGATATAATAGAAGCAGTGGAACGAACGAAAAGCAATGCACGATGGAATGTGATAGCATCCCTCGAATCATTAGACTCGATTGGAGTCTTCTCAGAAAAAGGGACGTCTACAGAAGAATTAGTCCAGAAAGGAAAATGCTCTATTATCAACATGCGAGGAGTGCCTCCAGACATTCAGGATGTTGTGGTCGCACGATTAACCGAAGAACTCTTCAAAGACCGGAAAGTCGGAAAAATCCCACCCTTCCTCTTTGTCGTCGAAGAAGCACATAACTACTGTCCGGAACATGGGATTGGACATGCGGTTTCCTCAAGTATGCTTCGAACGGTTGCATCCGAAGGAAGAAAATTCGGCATGGGACTTTGCGTGGTCAGTCAACGTCCAGCAAAAATCGATAAGAATATCATTTCCCAATGTAATACGAACATCATCTTAAAAGTCACAAATCCAAATGACCTAAAAGCAATCATCCAGTCCGTTGAAGGTTTAACAAGCCAGACCTATGATGAAATCCAACGACTGCCTATTGGTGTTGCTTTAATCTCTGGTGCATCCATCCAAATACCAATTCTTGTGGAAATCAGAACGAGAGAAACAGACCATGGTGGAAAATCCGTCACCGTTTTCAAAGACATCGACCCATCAGAATACAAAGTAAAAATGCCAAAGATGCCGCCACCACCATCCAGACAAACAGGTATTCCTCCTCAAAACAAAGGAACCACCCAGAATAACGTCACAGAAAAAGCGATATTGGTGAACCATGTCGCAAAGCGACTCGGTTGGGTGACCACTGATGATCCTGATGAAACCATAAAATTCCTCAGTGCAGAAGCCCAGGAAATGAAAGAAAACGTCTACAAATACCTTGAATCACTCGCCCAACTCGGTGGTAACTTCTGCCATAAAGAAAACCCCAACTGCCTCCAATGCCCCATGGCATCTGGATGTCATTATCATCTCTCCCATAACAAGAAATCTCAACTACACCCCCAACATCATGGACTAGGGTTGTTCAAAAGAGATAAATCAAAGGTCATATGAAAAAAATCATCTCGTCATTCCTCCTTCTTTTT
Source organism: Thermoplasmatota archaeon (assembly GCA_025457885.1). Classification (GTDB taxonomy): domain Archaea; phylum Thermoplasmatota; class E2; order DHVEG-1; family DHVEG-1; genus SM1-50. The sequence continues at coordinate 19,308 of JALOTN010000017.1, forward strand.
TTGATTATTCTGCTTTTAGTAATGTCTGGATGCGAGATGATAACTCCACCGGTAATCTATGAAGCTTCTCCCACAAAAATAAGCTATGACCTCACCTATGGATATCGTGTTAATATCACAGGGCCAGGAAGATATGAGTTAAGCTATTTCTGCGATACACCTGAAGTCCTAAAAGGAACCATTACATACCAAAAACTACACCCCACCGAGTTTGAGACAAAGATATTGTATAACAACACAGTTATCCATTGGAATATCTCAGCAAATAGCGCCCAAACCTATGAACTTGGAATAACAGCAAGCATCGAAGCTGAAAGTTACTTAGTAGCAGATCTTGATGGAACTGACGCATTGACAATACAACAGATACAAGAAGAATATCCTGCACTTATCACCAGATATACAGGGATTCAGGCAAACGAAACGATACGGTTTATCGACCCGGAAAACCCCCAAATAAGAACTATCGCAGATACCATTTATAACAATGAAAAAACAAATAACTCGTTTCTCATAGCTAAAGCCCTCTTTTCTTGGTTGAAACAAAATATCGTCTATCAAATCCACCCTGAAGAACGAGCGACTCGATCCGCTGAAGTCACCTTATCAAATAAACAGGGGGACTGTGACGATATCTCTTTCCTCTATATCTCGCTCTGCCGGGCACTTGATATCCCTGCAAGATTCATCCGGGGATATTTAATAACTGATGAATTAAACGGGATAGTTACTGCAACACCTCACGCTTGGACGGAAGTCTACGTTGGACAACCTGAGTTGCTCAACGGATGGATACCAATTGAATGTGCCTGTTGCACCCCATCTATTGTTACAGACATCAATCAAAACTTTGGGGTTGAAAGCGCATCACATCTCCGTTTATTTACCGATGATGGCAGTAATGCGTCCCTGGAATCCTCACTATCCGGTATCTCATATATCACCCATGACCCAAGCATCACTATTACTCCTGATTCCTTTGCTACGGTCACCCGTTACCAAGAACTAGAATCAAAAAAACTCATTATCACAAAAAATGATACTCGTCATTACGAATGATTTTTTCTAAAACAAAAATATTATTTCTAAGAACGGGTTTCAGACAATCAACTGGTGATCCTTTGGTTGATGAAAAGACTGCTGATGAATTCACTCTCTACATGAAAAAATTCACTGATCTTTATAATGCGCTCTCGATTATCATTCAGAAACATACAACACCATCACAACCGTACATTCTTGATCTAGGCTGTGGGCCCGGGTTACTTTCTGTTGAAATTTTAAAACAAATCCCAGATGCGACAGTGATCGGGATTGACCCTTTGATGAAGATGTTGAAGTTAGCTAAAGAAAACACAATGTCATACTCAGATCATTTATTCGAAGCAATCCTCGGAGTCTCAGAAAAAATCCCTTTAAAAAATCAAAGTATCGACACCATCGTCAGTCGATTCAGTCTACCCTATTGGAAAGACCCTCAAGAAAGCTTCGATGAAATGAACCGTGTGTTAAAACCAAGAGGGATAGTAATTTTTGAAGCGTTAAATCGGGATTTTCCCAAATGGAAATTATACGGTATAAAAATCGGGATGCTTCTTAATCATGCTGGGAGAGATGTTACGAAATATCATGTTGATGCTTATGAATTAGCGCACACTCAAAAGGAAGTCGAGATGTTTTTTAAAAATGCAGGGTTCAGAATCCTTGAAAAACATGGGAAGAAAAAAGAGTGGAAATTCCTTATTATTGCAGAGAAACAATAAAAACATCATTATAGGGATAGCCGGAATATTTCTCCGGTAGTTCTTCTTTACAAAAGGTATAAATAGTTTGTAAAAGTAATATATTTAAATATAGATATGAAAAAAACATCAAGCAAAAGGACTCAAAAAAAATTACTAGTGGTTCTGCTAAGTATCCAATGTAGTATTCTCTTGGTATCTCCCCTCATTGTTGCTGAACAGACATCAGCAATAAAAAAAGAGACAACACAGGAGCTTCATCTACTGCGTGGGGAACACTATCTATATGTCACTGCAACAGAGGATGTATCACAGTTTCATATACGATATTCGTTCCCACCGGATTATAATTTTCAAGTTCCTATCATACTTGAGATAATAAACGATTCAAACGCTGATATTTTACATTATCAGATACAAAACGATTCTCTCGAACCTAATACAGTAATTAATTTCACAATTGGAGCTATGAAAAAAGGAGAAAGAGTCTTCCTTCATTTTTACTGCTGGGTCCTTATTATCAACCATAACTACAGTGACCTCCCAGAGTATGTGAAATTACCAAAGAAATACGAACTGCCAGAGCAACTACAATATTGGCTTTCACCAAGTGATGTCGTGCAAACAAACAACATTTTCATTAAAATTAAGGCATATGAAGTAAAAGGCTTCACCACCAATCTATTGACTCTTGCCCATAAAATCGCTTTGTTCGTAAAGTACCATAGACTACCGTTTTATTCCCTTCAACTCGCTCTTGGTACTCTCAAAGGACAAGATGCACTCTCGACGTTATTTAGAAACGGAGACTGCCCAGGACGATCCCATCTCAGCTGCGCTTTTTTCCGATTAAACAATGTCCCCGCACGCATGATAATGGCTAATAGGAATTATCCTTTCTGGTACCAGATGCATTTCATGGTTGAATACTACTGTCCAGGGTATGGATGGATTCTCTCAGAAGTTCATCATGCAGAAACACCCTATGAACCAAAAAATCAGATTATCCAACGAATATGCTCCCTAGAAGATGAAAATACCACAGGACATGACTTTATCTTCTCAAAAATGACAGGAGTAGAACGATGGTTCTGGATCGATAACAACGACATAACTCCCTATTATAAGGACTTAAACGAAGGTAGTAAAATAAACATGTTCCCAGAAAAAAACCTCACAACGAATATTACCACTGCATTAACCACGATGAACGTGACTAGGACCGTGTATCAATTTTATCAAATAAATCTTGGGAAGAATCTCTCTGAAGAAAATCTTGATCATTTCTTGGCAGCAGTGGCATACCAAGAACAAGCAATTGCATCATTCATAGTGGCAGAAGACCCCTTGAATTATCTCTCCTTTATGGACCTTGCATTAGAAGAATACGGAGAAATCACCTAATAATCAAACATTTGTTAATAATCACCAACAAGAAAGCCAAAAGCATAATATCTCTGATGCTTCTCAGTGAGAAAATCACTTTCTGTTGACCTTTGTTTTATCCGAACTTGTTTCTTATTCTGTTTCTTAGCCATTGAAATGTTCTCCTCAATTCATTTGTAGTAAGGATAGTATATTAAGATAAAGTGGGAGAGTGTCAAAATGAAAAAAAGACAAGAATCATTACCTTTATTAGCCTCTCAAAGTATTGACAGCTCTATGTCTGAATATGAATTGAAACAAAAAAAAACCACAAGACCCTTCTGGTCGTACTTCTTTCCTCTACTGCCCTCATTAATTCTTATTATCGGCACTCTCCCTGTCTTTGTGGCGTTTTACCTCCTACAACGATATTTCGACTATTTTTGGTTCACCAATGAATGGTTCTATTTTATGCTTCCCTTTGTCTTCTTTATCGGGGCAGTTCTTCTATTCATCTCCGAGCTTTATATCACAGGCGGTATCGTGAAACTCTTTCATATCACCTATCAACCTGGTACTCATGAGTATTCCTATCGTAATAAAAACACCTTTAATTGGACCCTCATCTGTGTCCTCTACACCCCGTTTCGAAAACTCCTTGAGATCTTCCCACTCGGTCGAATAAAACAAACCTATCTAAGACTTCTAGGCATGAAAATCGGAAACAATTCACTCGTCGGAGGGGTCATCAAGGATCCTTGTTTAACAGAGTTCGGAGATAATGTCACGATGGGTGAATATGCCATCATTTATGCCCATATCCATAATATGCAACATGAGACGATTTATATGGAGACCATCCGCGTCGGAAATAACTGCGTTATCGGGGCAGGCGCTATCATCATGCCAGGAGCGATCCTGGAAGATGATGTTGTTGTGGCCGCAGGTGCGTTGGTCACAAAAGGACAACGGTTATCACAAGGAAAAATGTATGGTGGGATACCTGCCAAAGAAATCATAAAAAAACCTCCCCAGTAAATATTTAAATAGGGTACCTGTATATATTAGTTAAATAAATGGGGATACATATGAAAAAAATAATAATTTTTGTCATAGCGGTGATGCTTTTTATCTCACCATTTGTAGCAGCTTCGACATTGACTGATTCTGAGACTATTGAAAAAAAGACAACGATGACGAATACTGCATCGGCATTTACCCATGCGGTATTCATTGAAGAAGGAACAACAACCTGGTGCCCCAACTGCCCAAACGCAGCAGAAGCATTATACTCCCTCTACGAAAGTGGAGAATACCCCTTCTATTTTGTCGCATTGGTTATTGATGAAAATTCAATTGCACAAGATCGATTCTGGGGACATTACCGCGGGAAAGCAATCCCTACCATTTTCTTTGATGGCGGGTTTAACCAAACCGTTGGTGGAGGCTCAACCCCGGGTCAAACAGAGCTCCTCTATACCCCCTACCTTGTGGGGGCGGGCAGCAGAACGGTTCATCCCATCGAACTGAACACTACAGTCGTTGGTCACAACGATGCCAAATTAGATATAACAATTACGGTCACAAACACGGGGTCAAAACCTTATTTCGGATATGTTAGATCATACGTCACTGAGATAGTCTCACGATGGATCAACAACGATGGAGACCCGTACCATTTTGGATTCCTTGATTATGCGATTAAAAAAATAGTGTTCCTTGGACCTCAGAAATCACGCACATACACCATGACATGGGATGGAGCAGCAAAACATGGAAACTTAACATTCGCTGATATCACCGATGACAATATCATGGTGATTTCTACCGTAGCCCATTGGCAACCGCATGTGGTGGGTGCAGTCGAATATATCGGGACCCATTTCGCATTCTACATTGATCAGACTACGGGTGTAAAAGTCCAATAAACAAATAGTACAGCGTCTACTGGAAATAAATAGATCACCTCCACATCCTCGTGGGGAATCTATTTATAATCCATTTTTATTTTTCCACATAGAACAATCTTAGGGATGAGCGTAAAAACTATGGGGACGGATCGATATCGAAGACAAATTCTCGTCAAAGAATTTGGTCAGAAAGGCCAAAAACAACTCAAATCAAAACATGCGGTTCTCATCGGTGCAGGAGGCCTAGGAAGTAACAGTGCTAATCTCCTCGTTCGAATGGGAATCGGCAGTATTGATATCATCGATTTCGACACGATTGATAAAACAAATCTTCATAGAACATCGGTGTTTTCAGAACAAGATATTGGTAAATACAAAGCTATTGTTCTAACAGAAAAACTCAAAAAAGTCAACTCCGAGGTACACCTAAAAGCAATAAACACCAAAATAACCTCAAAAAATATAGCAATGGTTCTTCACGATGCCGATATCATAATAGATGGAACTGATAACATCCCACTCCGTCAAGAAATCAATAGAACTGCCATACAACAGAATATCCCCTGGGTATATGCTGGAGTCTATGGGACTGTTGGGATGGTGATGGCTATCATACCAAAAAAGACCGCATGTTTTTACTGCATTACACAAAATATCGCTATACCAAAAAAAACAGAAATACCAGTTCTTGGAACACTCCCAGCCACCATAGCTACTCTTCAATGTAACGAGACCATAAAAATACTTCTCGGAAGACAACCAGCTGGATTACTTATTTACGATGTCTGGGACCAATGTTTTGATATTCTAAAGGTAAAAAGAAATCCGGACTGCCAGATTTGCGGAAAAAAATGAATAAAATAAGAGGATGCTGATGAAAATACCAGTCAAAGTATATGGACGCTACAAAGACATTACAGGAAAAGAAACCATCCAACTCAATATCAACGAAGGCGGTACACTTCAAGATATCATTAATGAATTCGTAAAACAATATCCATCGTTACTTCCGGATAAAAGTAGGATGATGATAACAAAAAATAAAATGTTCACATCATTGGATTCAACAGTGGCTTACGATGATGAGATTACCTTAGCACCACCAATAGTCTCAGGTGGATAGACTACATGATGAATCGGTTAATCACATTCGGAATAATTATCTGTTTCTTTGCATTTCTAGCGACATCAGTGGTTGCTGAAAATCAAGTCATTGTCGATTTTTATTATTCAGAGACCTGTGGATCGTGCAAACCAGCCAATGAAATCATGGATCAAATCATTCATCATTATGAAGAAAATAACTCCGATCAGGTAATATTCTTCAAAAAAGAAATCACATCAAATACCACGAACAGAAACGAAATGAGAGAACGAGGTTTAAGTTATCCTTCAGTTATCGTCAATAACCTCACAAAGATACCGAAGGTAAATATCACCTATGAAACTCTCATTCTTGTAATAGACCAAGCGATAGCAAACCTTACCCCCAATATTTTTTATGATCAAAATATTACAGAAATCCCGTTTTTTGGAAAAATAAACCTGTCTCAACTAACGTTACCCTTTCTCACCATTACATTAGCAACGTTGGATAGTTTTAACCCTTGTGCATTTTTTATCTTAATTGTTCTTCTTAGTATGCTTCTCTACTTACAATCGCGGAAGAAGATGTTAATCGTCGGCGCCATCTTCATTTTTTTCTCAGGGTTGTTTTATGCCCTCTTTATGTTGGTGCTATTTAACTCCTTCTTCTTTACAAAACTCTATATTAGTGTTACATCTATAATCGTTGGAATCGTTGCATGCATCGTTGGTATTATCAATATTAAAGATTTTTTCTATTTTAAAGAAGGTTTTTCATTAAGTATACCAGAGGATAAACGAGAGATTACCTTTAAAAGGATGAGAAAGTTAGTCAAATCACCTTCTTTACTTGTTATGATAGGTGGCACGATATTTATCGCCATTTCGGTTAATTTTTTCGAACTTCTTTGCACCTTTGGTTTTCCTCTGTATTTTACTAATCGACTTGCTCTTGAAAATCTCCCAACGTTGACGTATTATTTCTATATACTTCTGTATACCATCTTTTATGTCATCCCTCTTTTAATTATCCTTATATTCTCTGTGTTCTCGCTTGGTGTGAAAAAACTTACAGATTGGCAGGGTCGCATCTTGAAACTTTTCCCAGGGGTTTTTCTTTTTTCATTTGGAATCGTTATGATTATTGATTATCAATTACTTCAAGGAAATAATCTTCTGATGTTGTTTTGCTTGGTTGGATTTGATATAATTCTTACATTCCTTATCGCAAAAATTTGGAAAAAATATAAGGAAAATCCAAAAAAGATACCTTTGGAAGAGCACCCAGAATCGATTCCTGGAAATGACCAAGAAAAAAATAGACCCTAAATCAAAGATTGAATTTCTTTTAGTATTTGTTTTTGTAATTTAGGGAGAACACCTTGTAATTCTTTGGATAATTCCATACCATATGACATATCCTTTGGTTGGATACCGAAGATTAAAAGATTTTTAGGAATCTTATCCAGTCCTTTGAGAAACATAATGACCGATAGAAAACCTGGTTCATGAGTTGAAAGAGATAATGAGAGTTTCTGATTCTTTAGTTCATCAATGGTGAATTTTTTCATATCACCTGGTTTCCCTTTAAATTCAACAGCATCCAGAAGAAAAATTATATCATAGTCTTCAATGAGATGAAGGAGGTTCATTCCGCTGGTACCACCATCGATAAAATCAATTGTCTGAGATAACACTTTTTCATTCTTTTTCAAATATTGTAGTAAAAGAATCCCAATCCCATCATCACGTCTCAGAGGATTACCAAGTCCAATGATTCCTACTTTCTTTCTCATAAGACAAAGATATCTATTTGAAAGATACATCAAGATAATGGGTTGAACATGAGATGCATGGATCATATGCACGGACGAGCATCTCTAATATCAATTCGATTTCATTTGGAGGCTTGTTGATGATCTCAGGGACTAGTTTTTCCATGTCTTTCTGTATGTTCGCATGGTTCTGATTCGTTGGTATAATACAGTTGGCTTTCGTGCAATACCCTTGGGAGTTCAATGTGTAATCATGGACAAGAATTCCTCGAGGAACTTCGACGATTCCGACACCACGTCCTTGTTTTTTTGTTGGTTTTATTGGTTTTTCTTGTTTGATACCCTGATCAACAAGGCTGTCAATTAAATAGATTGAATCCTGGATACTATGAGTGAATTCAACGAGCTGGGCTATCGTGTTCATATATGGATTGTAGTTGATCGCTTTCAGTTTAAAGAGATCTGCCACTTCG
>JALOTN010000069.1 GCA_025457885.1 Thermoplasmatota archaeon
GACCATTACCCGGATCTCTTCGTCGGCCGGTTCTCTGCTGAAAACGTCGCACAAGCAGAGACACAAGCAAATCGAACGATTACTTATGAGAGCAATCCGATGATAGATGCCACCTGGTATGAGAAAGGCGTCGGGATTGCCTCAAGCCAAGGACCTGGAGATGACAATGAATATGATTACCAACACATCAGAAACATCCGCAGCTTACTTTTAAACTTCACTTATGCACTTGGTGATGAGCTATATGATGGCAGCCAGGGTGGAGCAGACGCCCCCGGTAATCCAACACCAAGCTTAGTAGCAACTTCACTAAACGACGGAAGAAGCATCATTAACTACTGTGGTCACGGGTCCATGACCTCCTGGGGATCCAGCGGATTCAGTAACAGCGATGTCAATAGCTTAGTCAATGACAATATGCTGCCCTTCATCACCTCTGTCGCCTGTAACAATGGGGAATTCCAGAGTGGAACCTGTTTCGGAGAAGCATGGCTTCGAGCGACCCATAATGGCCAACCCACGGGTGCCATCGGAGCATACATGTCCACTGTCAGCCAAAGCTGGGATCCACCCATGGAAGCCCAAGATGAATTCAACAACATCCTGGTTGGATTATACGCTGAGAATAAAAAAACCACGTTTGGTGCCCTTTGTTTCAATGGGGCGATGTCTATGATTGATGAATATGGATCCGAAGGATCATACGAATCAGATGCATGGACCGTCTTTGGTGACCCCTCCGTACAAGTCCGCACCGATGTTCCCTTCATCATGGAGGTCCTCCATGACGATTTCATCCCCAATGGGGCAGAAACTTTCGAAGTAGATGTCACTGGCTTACCAAACGCACTCTGCGCCGTCTCTCAAGATGGTGTCCTGCTTGGGAATGGATATACCGATGGGACCGGACATGCGATTATCCAATTCTTCTCACCAATTGGAGTGACTGGTGAAGTCCAACTAGTTGTCACCGGATTTAACGCAATTCCTTATTCAACAATCCTCACCGTCGGCCCACCAAACTTCCCACCAGCCAAACCAGAGACACCCACGGGCAGAACAACTGGAGCACCTGGACATACCTACATGTATTCCAGTTCCACAACTGACCCCGAAAGCGATGGCCTGTATTACCTGTGGGACTGGGGTGATGGGAACTTCAGTGAATGGATCGGCCCCTATGCCTCTGGCAACACCGTATCAACCCAGAAATCCTGGACGGAGCTTGGGAACTATTCCATCCGAATCAAAGCCAAGGACTCTCAGGGACATGAAAGCGAATGGTCAGATCCATTGGTCGTCACCATGCCATATAACACCCCATACATGGTGAAACTCCTGGATTTACTCCAAAGCCTCTTCCCTCGTCTCTACCATTTCTTTGAGATGGTAACAGGTCTCTAACGGCTCCACAATATCCTACATTGTTGAGGGAGAAATTCCCTCACTCTTCACCTATTCCGTAATATCATATTAACCATTAGGGGGATTCCTATATGAAGAAAAGAAACCAAATACTCGTTGGTCTCGTAATTTTTTGCTTCATCATGCCTCTTGGTATGGTGACGGCGACAATCGTTGAAACACAGAACTCGACTTTCCTAAGCTCATTTGCTTCGATACGTCAGCCTGCTGAATTCGAACCAATGCAGGGAGTCTTAATTCGGTATCCTTTTGGCATTTCCTATGATATTATCAAAGAGATGGCTGAGGATGTCAATGTGGTGACGATCGTCGCAAGCGTCTCTGAGAAAAACACGGTGCAGACCCAATATCAGAGTCATGGGGTGGATATCGATCATTGTACGTATCTCATCGCGCCAACCGATACCTATTGGACGCGGGATTATGGTCCTTGGTTCATTATCAACCAAGATGATGTGCAAGGCATTGTTGATTTCACCTATAATCGACCTCGACCAAACGATGATCAGATTCCAACACGGTATGCGAACAATCAAAGCATTCCTGTTTACAACATGCCTCTGGTGACCGCTGGGGGGAACTACATGACCGATGGCCAGGGAATCGCGATATCAACAACACTGGTCTGGGAAGAAAACACGGGATATACGCATGAGGAGATTAACCAGATGGTCAATCAATATCTCGGGATTGAGACGTATCATGTAGTACCTGATGTCAATGGTGAGTACATTAAACATATTGATTGTTGGGGGAAATATCTCTCACCAGACACGATTCTCATCCGTGAAGTACCAACAAGTCATTCACAATATGATGAGATTGAAGCAGCAGTCGATTATTTTGAATCTCAGTTGAGTTGCTATGGGACGTCCTATAACGTCGCACGTGTCTATACACCGAATGATCAACCCTACACCAATTCCCTTATTTTGAACAACAAAGTCTTAGTCCCAATCACCGGGAGCCAATGGGATGATGAGGCGATCGCCTCCTATCAGTCCGCGATGCCTGGGTATGAGGTCTTAGGATTCACCGGCTCCTGGGATTCGACTGATGCGTTGCATTGTCGTGCGATGGGGATCACCGATCGATATATGCTTTATATTTCACATACTCCGTTGACTGGGAACCAGACGGGTGAAACCGGTTATGAGATCCAGGCGATGATCCATCCTTATAGCGACCAAGGCCTTGTCGCCTCCTCCACAGGGGTGTATTGGACTGTCAATAATGGGAGCTGGAACTTCATTCAGATGACGTCTCAGGGTAATGAGTATTATTCTGCGGTGATTCCACCACAGGTGAATGGAAGCGTTGTGCGCTATTATATCCATGCCGAGGATGCCTCAGGTCGTGTAGAGAACCATCCGTACATTGGTGCAGCGGATGCATATGTGTTCATCGCTCAAGGTGATATTCAGCCGAACCATCCACCAGAGCAGCCGCAACGACCTTCTGGGAAGACCCCCGGGAACGTCGGATCAACCTATCTGTATTCCTCCTCCACCACCGATGTCGATGGAGATCAGGTCCTCTATATGTGGGACTGGGGTGATGGGAACTTCAGTGACTGGTTAGGACCGTACGGATCAGGGATTACTACGAGTGCCCAACATTCATGGACCATAAAAGGCACATATTCGGTTCGAGTGAAAGCAAAAGACATGGCTGGTTTAGAGAGCAACTGGTCCGAGCCTCTAGCAGTCACGATGCCCTGTGACTATGCGAGTGTTCTGTTTTTCTTGGAACGGTTCGAAGAGCGTTTTCCTCTGGTCTATCAACTTTTCCAAGAGATCTTGAGCAGCTTGATGCATTAAAAAAATTCTTTTTCTTTTTTTTATTTTTTAACGACTCTGTATTTATCAATAGGATCAAGTAACGCGAGTCGTTCACCATTGTCCCATTGAACCCATATAAGGGTTTCATCTGTTTCCGCTTCAATTTTTGTGACCGTTCCTAGCGCGCCTGGCTTCAACCGAGTCATCGAGTCGTTTATGAAGACAAGCTCAATTCGATCGCCGATACCTACTTTGTTTTTCATGTATTATCCCCCGTTTTATTATCGGATGCGGGTGCTGGGATTCGAACCCATGGGGATTCTCGTGGGGAGACCTGTCCAACAGGAGAAACCCGCTAGATGATGTCGTCTTGTATCATATGAGCGTAATGAGGAAGAGACATCCAAGGAGTTTGTAGAGCGTGTCATGAGAATAGTGGAAGATGGATAAAAACTTATCTCGATGTGTTCTTCGATGATTATGAGCGGTGATTGGGTCTTTTTCTGTTTGGTTGTAAGCGGACTCAGAGGAGTGCTCCTAGGATGATTCCGATGATTCCGATCGCGGCCGCTATCCTGGTGAGACGAACAGAGCGTGTTGTATTACGAAGGTCTTTGAGATTTTGGTATATGATGTAGAGAGCAAGGGCATCAACAAGGATGATGGTGATGAGGTACCATATACCGAGTTGGTTCAGGAGATAAGGTAAAGGGCTTAGGAACACTGCGACCAGTAGGAAGATGGATGCAACGAGGACTGCTTTGTATTCCCCGATTTTCATCGGTAACGTCTTTCGTGATAGGAGGTCTCCTTTGACGTCTTCGACGTCCTTGAGAACCTCCCTTCCTGTGAAGAGGAAGAAGGTGATGAGTGACAGGAGGAGTGATGCGAATAGGTTTCCTACTGCGATCCCACCGAACGTGAAGGACATGGAGGAAAAAAACGCGACGACGATGTTACCGATGAATCCTTGATTTTTAAAGAGTACCTCATAGGAATAGAGAAATCCAAAGGTGGCAAGGATAATGATAAAGCAAATCAAGTTGATAAAAAGGGAGATGGCAGCAGCCAAGCTAAACAGGATGAGGGCGAAGTATAGGGTTTCTCTGGGGGTGAGTCGTTTAGAGGGGATGGGTCGTTTTGGATGGGAGATTGCATCGACATCCCTGTCGAAATAATCGTTAAATGGCATGCTTCCTGCTCCAACTAAAAAGACTACGATTATTGCAAGGAGCAATGGGGTGGAGAGGAATGGAGCCTCAGCAACAATACCGCCGATGTAGGCGCCCGCCATGCCAAGGATACTGGTGAATGGTCGTATGGATTCGCCGTATGCGAGGAGTTTTCCTTTGATTGGTGGGGTCATGGGGTTCTCAGTGGGTTTTTCAATTGTATTGTATTTATACTACCAAATGATATAAATATTTTTGGGGGACTGTGGGATGGCGTGGTAGGTAAGAATGTTTCATTGTTCGTAGCCGAATTCTTTGAAGAGGTCTTTCCATTCTTGGTAAACTTTCTTTTTTGTCTGCTCATCAATGGTATAATGATTTCTTTCGTATACCTCGTGTTTTTTGAGGTATTTTTCGAATGCGGGTTTTGCTGTTTCAAAACTGGGAATTCCGAACTGTGAATAAATTTTCTCCAATGTTTGTAAAGGATTTTTAACGAACTCTTCGTAGGGGAGTTCGATGAGGTTCTTCGCAGGGATGAGGTTTTTTTCCTGGTGATATCTTTCATAAATCCTCTTGTAGATGGTAAGAATCGATGTATCAAACTCCTCTTTGTTGATATGTTGGAAGGAGAACAACGGCAGGATGCTTTTGTAGAGTCTCCAGGTGGACATGTACACCTCGTAGGGGTTTCGGTATTGATGGATGAATTTGGCATCTGGGAAGAGTTCGAGAAGATGTTGTATCTTTGCGGTGTTCACCAGGCTTTTGATGACGAGTTGTTTCCCCTGGTGTTTATAGCTGATTTTTTTCAGGAAATATAGATATGTTTGTTTCCATTTATCGATTATCTCTTTGTCGACGTCCTCGAAGAGAACATATCGTTTGAAATATCGGTTGATCGACCGGGGGAAGTACCAGGCGTGGTAAAATGAGTAGGGGCTGAGGTTTGCGATGGCGTATTCCTCTTCGTAGGGGAGTGTTGTTCCCATCTCGAGGTTGTCCATAGGCCGTTTTTTTGGGAGGCTGTTTCGTACGATTTTTTGTAATAATTTTTCGTAGTTGAGGAAGACGCTGGGGTCAAGGGTCTCCATGGTGGAGATGTACCCAAGGTTTTTGTCTTTTCCGAGGAGATAGTGAAGGAAGGTCGTCCCGCTCCTCCAATGTCCGATGATGAAGATTGGTTTTTCGATTTTGATGTTCTGGAATTTTTTCTCATACTTGCTTTTTTCGATGATTCGGAGGGGTGTGGTCGCAAGAATCATGATGGTGACGTAGAGTGCTTTAGGGAGGTATCGCCAGTTTATCCGGAATTTGTTTTCCATAAGCACTTGTATCCAGTTAACAAGGGATGATCCTGCTAATGGTTGTTTGTTCAAAATCAGGTAGTATTTCTTTTCAAAGGGTACAGTCATTAAGCTTTTACTATATGATGTTCATTTATTTATAATTAATTATAAAATATTGGTCAAATTATTCCTAAAACCTGTATATGGGTCGGGTAGAAACGCACGGTTCGCTGTCAATCGAACGAACTTTTTTTGATTTGGGGATGAATTAATAGAAAACTATATTAACGATTGTTAACTAAATGGAGTATGGGAAAAATAGGAGATGATTTTTTGATTTTCCTTTCCTCCTCTCCTCACCATCTCATTTCCTATTTTCCCTCTTTCATTAAACGAGAAACAAAAATTTATTATCGGGCAATTCTTACAGAAGAACATGAAATATACGGTGTCCTGTTACAATGGCGGACCTTTCCTAAAAATTGACTGGGTGTTCATCAAACCAGATGAAGCACGGGTGGATGTCGAAGCTACTAATGAAGCAGAAGCAATCACTGAAGCAAGAAAAAGAGTCGTAAGAGACTATTACAAAGTCATCCGGACCACGGATTAAATTTCAATAATACCTCGCCTGACGAGTCTTTTCTTGTTCGTTTTTTTTCTCTTTGTATAATTTTTTAACACATACTTTTATATATTATGTGCTATCTTTAAGAGGTAAAGGGAGAAATAAAAATGAAACGAAAACACATGAAAATAACAACAATCAGTCTCTTGACATGCATCCTCATTCTATCAAGTATCATTCCTGCAGTAACCACAGCAAAAGACCTAACCACCTTTGATTCGAACAGCATCACTCCACCTGTTACTCAGAGGGGTGAGTTGATAAAAATCACTGATGAGTATCCAGTTTGTGATCTCGACGCTGATTTGGTCGTCTATGCCGATACCTCGAATCTGTACCTCTACGATATAAAAACAGCGGAAACAGATACTGTTCATGTCGGAGGCAATATCGTCTTTCCAAAAATTTCGGAAAACAGAGTCGTCTACTATGATTTCTCATACATGGGTTTTAAAATGTATGATATAACCACGACTGAAAAAACCAATCTGATCATCACGAATTGGACCGGTGGAGATACCGATGACTTCCAGTTCTCTGGTGATTACATCGTCTATGAAAACACCGATTCTGGTCAATATGGCACGGAAATCTACCTTTATAATATCACGAGTGGTGAAAATACAAAGTTAACAGACAGTCCTGGTGAGGCTTTTGCAGAAAATCCCTGTATCTACAACAATATCGTCACCTGGCAGCTCACCGAAGGAAATCTCGCGGATATTGTTATGTTTAACATAGAGAGTACCGAATACACAAGAGTGACAAACACGTCCCAGTTCGAATCGGAAACCTATCCTTCCGTGTATGAAAACACAATCGTGTATCATTATTTTTATTATGATAAATTAAATGGGACGATACTGTATGCGCTGAAACTGTATGATATTCCCACTGAAGAAGAGACAACCATCGTCAGTGGAGAAGAACCTACCGCTGGTACCCCAGAACTATTTGGCAATATGATCGCGTATAGCAAACCTGGTGTTGGTCTTTATCTCTATGATCTCATTACAAATATTGAAACCACGATTTACGAAACACCTGACCTGGTACAACCCTGGAATATAAATGATAAATATGTCGTATTCACCGTGTTAGGCGAGGGTGTGTATCTTTATACATATGCTACTCCACCAAAACTCTCCATAACAATAACCGGTGGATTTGGTATCTCTGCAACCATAAAAAACATAGGCACAACCGATGTGACAAACATCGATTATACCATCAACCTTGATGGAAAACTCATCTTCATGGGAAAATCAAAAAATGGAACGATTGCCACGCTTGCCGCAGGAGAAGAAACCACTGTGAAAGACATAGTCATCGGTTTTGGTTCGACCGGGATTACCGTCACTACAGACGATACTTCAGCCAATGCAACGGGAGTAATATTCCTCTTCATTGTCTTCGGAGTAAAATAACCTTCCTTCCTATTTTTTCTTTCTTTACTATAAAGAAAATCTACCGCCGTCAGAATCAACACTACTGCTGTGATTCTTCATATTCTACAGTTCATTAATGTTGTATGTTTCTAGATGAATACTCCAAATATCATTTCTAATTCAATATCATCCAACTAGAATTAAATAAAAAACGAGATGAGTTGATTCCTAACGCCAGATTGCATATATGAAGATAATGTTGTTGGTATACAATATTTTATAGTAATCATAAAAATCTGTAACTATGGGGGCTCCAAACCTTGTATTAAACTCGATATGTGGTTGCGGAATAATAAAATATTTCATACAAACCCAAAATAAAATTGTAGCATCTCCTATTATGTCATTACCCTCAACATAGAAGTCACCAAATGCAATATAAAAAAGCGAATGCGGTACTAGCTCCATTTTTTGGATTTCAGTACTTTTTTGATTTTGATGTTGTATTGAATCTACACAAGGTGCCATCAGGAAAAGCAATCCACTAAAGATACTCCCTGCAAGAATTAGTTTTTTCATTTTTCCATTTCCCCCACTGTGATAATGTATGGCACGCTCCTTCTTAAATCTACCCGAGAAACTATTTATAACAAAACCAGGAAATGTCTTGCATGGACATCGAATTATAACCATCCAACGTTACCATTCAATAAAAATAATGCTGGTAGGGATGCGGGTAACGGGATTCGAACCCGTGTGACTAGCTTGGGAAGCTAATATCATAACCACTAGATCATACCCGCGGTGATTTTTTCGTCAGGATTCTCCTGTTTTTGTGAAACCATGAAATAACCATGGGGTTAAAAGGATTATTCATGAAGGATTATTCATGTTCACGTATATGTACTCGCGAACCGAAACATTTAATAAGTTATAACGTTATAACTAATAGTATGGTGGAAGTATTTGAAGCACGATTGAGAAAAATAGGAAATTCCCTTGGTATCCTTGTACCAGCGCACATCCTTGAAGGACTCGGTTTTCATAAAGGTGACGTCATCCAGGTTGCTATCCCACCTTCTGAAACACTTAAAAGAAATGAACTTCTTTTAGAATTAACCGGTATTGATAAAAAGAAAAGAACTTTCAAAAGGGAAAAAGAAGATCGATACTAATGTTCTTAGACACTTCCGTTATTATAGAAATCTTCAGAAACGATAAAAACTCAAAAAAATTCCAAGATCTCTATATCTATATTAAAGATGAACCACTCTTCGTTTCAATAATCCAAATCGGGGAACTAGCTGACTGGTGTTTAAAAAATAATATCGACCCAGAAAAACGTATCACCAAACTTAAGCAAATACTGAATGTGATTCCTCTGAATGAAAAGATTTGCTATGAAGCGGCTCAATTAAAGTACAGCATTCGTAAAAATGGAGTGACAAAATTTGGGCTTCTTGATGGCATAGTTTTAGCGAGTGCCCGCTCAATCAATCAACGTCTGTTAACAATGGATTCTGATTTTAGAAAACTAAGCGATGCGATTGTTATTTGATAAAAAAAAAGAGAGAGAAACTGACCGGGGATGGAAAGATTAGCAATTATTCCCTCTTTTCGACTTCACAGGTCTTCAGTTTTTTCACCGTGATATACCGTACCTGCCAGCAGGTTGTTGTCAGAAATGAGAGATATTATCTCCTTTTTGGATCGTTCCTGAACATCACTGCCAGGGCGATCACCGCAATCATCACAACGGCACCCGTGGCCAGCACCATATCTGTTACCTGAGGCTTGTATATCCTGCGCAATTGCGTGGAATACTTCTGTATCTCCCCGGCAGTGATAGAAAGGCTGGTTGAATTAGGGGTGTATTCCTTCAGGGTTACCAGGACACTGTGTGTCCCCTCGTAAAGTCCCTGAATCGTGACCGGGCTTACCCCTTTGAAATCACCATCAATAAAAATTTCAGCCCCCGGGGGGTCGGTGATTACCGCAAGCGACCCGGTATTACCGGTTGATTTCGTCATGACAGCATTGATCGCTGCTGTTTGTCCGGATCCGACAGACACGACAGTGCTCCAGTCATTGTATCCCTTTGTCGACAGGGTGACCTGGTGATAACCGGGAACTACCTCAGGAAACAGGGCAGGTGATGTTCCTCTCAGACTACCATCGATATACACTGCAGCACCGGAAGGATTGGAGGTGAGGGCCATCGATCCGTTCCGGGGAACCTGGGTCGTTGGCTGCGTTACAGTCTTCGTGAGTACTGCTGCGATTGTGAG
>JALOTN010000018.1 GCA_025457885.1 Thermoplasmatota archaeon
GCCGCCGTCTATCGTGGACCAGTCAATGGAGTACTGGGCCGAAGCTTGAATGCAGAAAGCGGCGAGCAACCAGCAAACCCCTGCGCCGCACCAGCGGACGGGTGTCAGCGGAACTCCGGTTCCGTCCCTTGATTCTCCTGTTTCATACACCACATTTGCATCATAACTTTTATATCCTTATGAAGATTATTTTTTTTCAAAGACAAAATAGGTGGAGGACCCTTTGATGATCACAGGTATAAAGAAGGTACAGGACATCATCATCATTTGTGTGTTCCTTTTCCTTAGTTTCTCCTCCAGTCCGATCACTAGAGGCACTATGGATCAGAACAGCACCATCAAAGAACCTCTTGGCACCATCGTAACCTATTCCTCGGGGTGCTCTGACGGTTACACCTTGCTTAATAGGTACACCACCACCATCTTGATTGATATGAACGGAACCATCATCCATGAATGGCCGTCTCATTTCCCTCAACCAGCCAAGATGCTCCCGGGTGGGTCGCTCATCGCAGGCAATAAATTCAGGTATATTGGGATTTCCTGCGGTGATTTCACCTACCTGAACCAGTATGATTGGAACGGGGTTATCACCTGGAGCTTTCAGAACTGGGAGGACAACCGAGCACGGCAGCACCATGATTTCCAACGAGAAGGAAACCCGGTCGGCTACTACGCCCCCGGCCAAGACTTCCTCCCACAGGGCAACACTCTCATCCTTGCTCATCACACCATCCGGAACACTAGCATCAGCTGGCGGCTCCTCAAAGACGACGTCATCTACGAGGTAGACTGGAACGGGACCCCCACGGGGTTTTCCTGGAGCACTTGTGAGCATATCAACCAACTGGGTTTCAACAATGAAACCAAACACGGGATGTACGTCAACCCCGGTATCCTTGGGGATGGCGACATCTTCCATACCAACTCCCTCTCCCTACTTGGTCCGAACAAATGGTACACCGAAGACCCGATCACCTATGCTTGTTTCAACCCCGAGAACCTTATCATCAGCCAGCGGCACACCAACATCGTCGCTATCATCAATCGAACCACCGGGGACATCGTCTGGAGACTCGGACCTGATTATTCCAAGGACGCCCAGGCTGGTCAGAAACTTGGTCAACTCATCGGCCTGCACCATACCCATATGATCCCCCAAGGCCTTCCCGGGGAAGGTAACATTCTGCTCTTCGATAACGGTGGATGGTCAGGATACGGGTACTTCGGGATGCCCCGATTCATCCGGCTCACCTCCCGTGTTATCGAATTGAACCCTGTAACCCTGGATATCGTCTGGGAGTACCACCAGTATTCCACCCACCTCTGGTTCCCACGATCCGCGGAAAACCATCGGTTCTACAGCTCCGTGATGTGTTCCGCACAACGACTCCCCAACGGAAACACATTGGTCACTGAGGGAACGAACGCGCGGGTCTTTGAAGTCACCAACCAATCCACTATCGTCTGGGAATACCTTGCATCCACCAGGATCCAACAACTCTACCGAGCGTATCGGGTCCCACCTGAATGGGTCCCTGGGAATCCCTCCGGGTACGAATTCTGGGAAAAAGAAGATACTCCGTAGGGTTTTTTACAACAGTTTTCCCCCCAGTTTTTTTTAAGAAAAATCTCAGGATGATAATTAATATAAACCAGTTCGGTATCAGTAAAATAAAGGGGAGTAATATGAACATGAACAAGAAAACATTGTTTCTCTCTGGAATGATAGTCATTCTCTTTCTTACTATGAGTGTTCCTGGGACTATTGGTAGACAGACAACCACACCACCAGGAGATCAAACCAACACGTCACTAGCCAATCCAACAAACCTCAGCATACAACTCATTAAACCAAAACCAGGATACCTCTACATCGCCGATAAACAAATTACCCGCTTACCCCTAGGAGCAACACGAATCATTGGCAAGATCACAATCGAACTAGAAGTAACAGACAACGCTTCGGAACTCCAACGAATAGAACTCTACATTGATGATGACTTCAAATTTCAGTTTTCAGGCCCCTATTATGAATGGATGCTAGATGAACCCCTATACTCCGAACATACCCTCAAGATTACCGCATATGATATCTATGGCAACCAAATGAACTGGGTCGTCCGGTTCCACATCATCAGCCTGGGGCGCTTACCAAAAGCCCCGCCGTTCCCTGAAATTGGCGTTCCAAGCCAAAGCAACACTGACGGATACAATTACTACCGGAATAAAAACGGCGTCGGTGATTTCGTATACAACCAGTTATGGTACTTCAACTTCTCGACGACCAAGGCACCAGTGATCCTTCTGATGACATCGCAGGGGTCGCCGCGTACGGACTCGCAAACCCAGAAAACCGTCTCTCCGGAGGAGGACTGACCAACGCCTTTGGAATGATCATCCGCGACCCTGTCCAAGGAAGCTCATTTCCCTTATTCAGTCAAAACCACGACCCGACCAATTTTTCCGCCTCAGAAACCTTCGAATCAGCACCAGGACCTGAGCTGCAGAATCCCAGCGGTACCATCGACGTCATCACCCCCGATCATTACCATGTCCAAGGCCAGGTCATCAAAGACGAAAAAGAAATCAGATGGAATCTTCACTATAACCGCAGCATTGGAAACCCCTGGCTCCCCTGGGTGAAATGGCCTGTCCCCAACACCCTGAGAATCATCCCTGCCTGGATCACCTATCATATGCAGATGGCCAACGCAATCGTCAACGGAACATTCTACGTCCGTGACGGGGCGAATGAGACAACCTATAACCTACTCAACGCTCGAGGTTATCACGACGGATTCTACAGCGAATTCGTCTTCTCAATCTTCGAATGGAACTGGATTGACTATAAACAAGACAACCTCTCCGTCCACCTCCTCTACCCGCATGCACCAGTTTACTCCTGCCAAGACGGATGGGAGACCTGCACCCCAGGGAACCTCCGGGTCGTCACAAACATCAACGGAGAAGAAAAGGAATACAATTTCTACCGCAGATGCGACCAGGAAAAAGAAGAAATCAAAATCTCCTACGGACACCTCGCCATCGACCCGAGCTACCCCGATGTAAAATACCCCACCCAAGCAACCATCACCGCCGAAGATGACAAAGGAAACATGCTCCAACTGCAATGGTCCCTTCTGCGATATATGATCGTGTACTTCGATGTCCCCAATCCGTTCTATGACACCGTCACCTTTGAAATCATTGCAGACTTCACCGGGTCCTTCCATGAAACATCCACCAACACAACCATACCAATCAGGGGATCTGGATGGTCAGACTGGTCCGGACAAGCATTCCCACAACAATAAATCCCATACCAGGAGCATATCAATCAAAAGACTTTTACAAGGAAAACACACAAACCACCCTGTCGTACCCTCGCTTTTTTTACTAGAATTATTCAACCCTTCACAACAGAACCTCCCAGAAAAACGGGTAACGCCTGTTCATAATCATCAAAAACTACGTATAAAAATCAAATACATACTGCGACCGAACCTGGTATCCCCTTCTATATTACTGCAAAAACAGTACCGAAACACGTAATTTCTCCACCAGCCTCTGATTCATACTCCTCACAGGCAACCCCAAGCGATCAAAGCGTCTCTTCTCCTGGCCAACCACCACCAACCCAGCATGCAACCGATGCGTATTCTGAACCAAAAGATCAACAAACGCCCCCGTGACCAGTTGCATAGAAACCCCGTTTTTCTGCATCTCCTCCACATACCGCTGCCCCTCCGCGAGCAGCTGGGGGATTGATCGTTTCACAAACCGCTGCATCGTCTCATCATAAGCAATCGGCTCGGTGACATCCACCATGTACATCAATTCAAGCTTCCACCCCAAACATGCTGCAAGCTCCTTGCTTACGGACAAAACACGCTGGTTCGGCGTCAGATTAGAACAAACCCCTAGGACACAGGAGCCTTTCGACTCCCCAACCACCCACAAGGGGACAGCAGTCTCATCAAGGATCCGGTACCTCAGCAACCCCTCCTCCGAGTACCCGATGAAGACTACATCAAACCGCTGCGTCTGCACCTCCTGTTCGATGACGGTGCTAAACTCGCCTTCCACGATCTTAAAATTCGGGGTGATACCCGTCTGCTTAAAGATCGTCTTGGCATCAAAGAAAATGATGACATTCGCGGTCTGCTGCTGACCTTCGATGATCCGTTTCTTTGTTTCTTCTTTCTCAAAACGAGTCCGAAACGCATCAGATCGTCTCTGCGCCTGCGCAAGCGTCTTCTCCTCAATGATATACACGATAGAAACCATGCTGCGGCACCGCTGCGCAAGCATCGCCCCTTGCCGTAAGGCCTCCTTTGTGTAAAACTCAGAGGAAATCGCAATCAAAATCCTCTCAAACACCAAACCCTCCCTCCGCTCAACGCGCTCTTCATCAGATCGCCTCCAGATGCAGCACCCCGATCCAGTAGAACACCACGACACAAAACACAATCAGAATACAGATGATGCTGGACACCACCCCCGCCCTGAACATATCCCGTGTTGAGAAATACCCCGACGAGTACATAATCGCATTCCCCGGAGTACTAATAACCAGCATGAACGCAAGACCCCCGCATAACGCAATAATCATCGATGACAGAAGTGGGCTAAAACCAGTCTTCTCAGCAACTGCTATCCCAATCGGCAGCAAAATAGCAACTGCCCCCACATTTGACATGATTTCAGTCAGCAGAATAGAAAACACAATCATCATCAGAATGACGACATACAGGTTATCACCAACAACATTGAAGATGAGATCCGCAAGCCACGCCCCTGCCCCCGTTGTCTGAATACCCACCCCCAGAGTGATCGCCCCACCATATAGCAGGATGATGCCCCAGGGAACCCGCTCCTCTACATCACTCCAGGAAATACACCCGGAGAAGAACAACAACACCCCACTCAGAATAGAGATCGCAGCCAACCCGAAATACTGATGCGATGAAAATACGATCCATAAAAAGATCGTCAACAACAGAATCACCAGCACAATACCCTCATGCAGCCGCATCTTGCCTTCCGCGTTTACCTGTCGGTTAATCTCTTTTTTCGCATCAGAGATATCCTTTAACTCAATGGGGAACGTGAAATTCAGCACCAGCCAGACCAATGGCAAGGCAATAAACACAATCGGCATGGAATACAGACACCACTCAAAAAACGTCACATTAATCGGAGGATTCAGATTCGCTAAGATCCCGATTGCAAGAGGATTCCGCGCCCCACCCACCAGGGTCCCAAGACTGCCAATAGAACACCCATATGCGATGGAAAGCATACTGATCTTCCCAAAATTACTCTGACGGGGCACCACCTTTGTCGCAATAAGAATCGAAGCGATGATAGGTAAGAACAATGCTGCAACCCCATGCTCCGGCATCACAAAAGCAAGAAATGCACAAGCAGTCATAATGCCAAGAGAAAAAAGTCGCGGTCGATTCTCAAAGAACCGTAGGAACCGTAATGCGATACGTCGATGCAGCCCATGTTTCTCTATCGCAGCAGCAAGGATAAACGCACCGATCAGAAAAAAGACTGCCTTGTTCCCAAAAGAGGCGAACACATCAGCAGCAGGCATCACCCCCAGCAACGGTTGAAGAATCATGATGAGGAGACTAGTGACCGCCAGCGGCATCGGCTCACTGATCCACAGGATAGCAGCCATGATTAAAATCCCAATCATAAGCTGCCCCTCACGGGTCAACCCTTCAGGTGTCGGCAAGACGTAAGCCAGAAACACCATGAAAAACGCAAGAACCATGAAAAAATACGAGCTTTTTTTTGGGAAAAAAACATTCTCTTTCTGTTTCCGGTTTCTTTGAATGACGTCATCCTGTGCCAGGTCAGATGCCTTCTCCATTTGCTCCGTGAACATCTCGTATGTGCTTCGTCAATATATATGTTACAGTGATGGCAACATTACTGGTGAATCAAAGATGCGAAACGGGCAGTCTTCCAACTGAAATCCGTCTATCAATATTCTATCAACTTCGACGCATTTCATGCAAACATTCTTTTTCTCCCCCTGGTTATCATGGTTTCGTGGAAAAGGACGACCAGGACGTCAAAAATGAGATCAAGGAGCTCACCAAACGAATCAGCGAACTGGAAGGCATGCTAGCAGCTTTACTCAAACCACTCACTGATGCTCGCAAAACCACCGAACGGTACCTGAAGCTTGCAGGACTCCTGCTGGATCATGGGGGTCTCACCCCAGAGGTGATCCTCCCGGATCTAAAAGACCCCATCTCAAAGGACATCGTCAGAGTCCTCCTCGAACGACCGGAGCAGAACATCAGCCAGATAACGGACCTGGTGAAAAGCAGACGAGGCAGTGCCAGTCGACGCATCATACGCACAAAACTCTTGGATCTTGAGGATCAACACATCATCCAGAAACAACAGCAAGGCTCCCGCGCCATCTACACTCTGACCCCAGAAGTGATCAAAAAGTGGACACAACTGCTCGGTTTAACTATATAGACTGACCACCCTAACAGGGAAGTAGAACCTGAAATGGAGGTAATAAAAAATGAGTGAACATAACAACATGCCCGACCCACAAAAAATAAAGGAAATCCTTGACGTCGTCGGAGAAAAAATACCAGGGTTGCTTAAAACCCTCAGCGAACTACTCTACGGAGCACAAAGCGCCAAACAATACGCCACCGCGGCTGCGACCTTCTACAAGGAACTCAAGGCAGCAGGCATGACAGATGAGCAAGCATTCGAGCTCACCCAGCAATACATGTCCACCCTGAACCTGGGTAACCTTATGGGACGAGCCATGAAACACGAACACGACTAGAAGAGACAACCATGAACCACAACACAGAAAGGGATCTGCCAAGACTCGTCGGATCCCTTACCCTCGTGCTCCCTCGCATGCTCTGCCGCTTCGGCATCCAAGCCTTCTGGTTTAAACACAAGGCGTACAAAGCAGCGCGGATCTTCCGCAGAGAACTCACCAACCAAGGACTCGACACCAGCACCATCCAACGCCTCACCGACTCCTACTTCGAAGGAAGCAACCCCTTCAAACTCCTCAGAGCACTCCGATAAATCCCCTTTTTTTTCTCCAATTTGTTTTTTTACTTATTTTGAAGATATTTTTACCTTATTTTTTCAATATTTTAATATCATAATAGTCCTTAGGATTCATTCAATGGAAGATGAAACAACCCCCTTTCCGCTTCGAAAACCTGCCCGTCTCCTCGTCTATCCTTTCGTAGAGATACAGGATTTCGAGGAAGAAACCATAGAACAAACTGAGAACGAGGATGAATTAAAATGGTAGAAATCGTCTACGTTTCAAAGGATGGACGCTTGTTATCGATCAAAGAAATAACTGAAGATTCAAACTCCGTTTAAAAAAACAAAGAAATCATTCTTCAAGCCTCCTCCCGGATACATATCTATATAAGGCTAGGGCTGTTGCCAGTCTTTAGAAAGAAAAATGGGATGAAAGTTTCATAATTTCGTTTTTTCCACGGATTTCTGAGATTTTTGTTTTTGAAGTCTTTTCATAAAGAAGGTGAACTACAGATGGCTGATTGTGAAGAATGTGATAAGGAATTAGGAATATTGGAAGGATATCGTCACCCCGCACTTGGACCACGATTCTTGGTCTGCGGACGCTGCTACAACAAGATAGAACACGACATGAAACGCTGGAGCGAGTTCTGCTTAACAGACGCTTTTCCCCCAGAATCCACCAAAAGCGATGTCCAAGAGGCATGGGATACGAAGATATCGGACGATCCCCTCCTCCAAAAATGGTTCCGGAACCTCTGGATGAAATTTGATACTCTCATCTCTGAAAAATAAGAACAGGACACAGCAGCAGAAAACTCTCAACACCAAATACGACGGAACAATCACACCAACGCTTCACCTTGTTATTCGGTCGAGCGATTTTTTCTTTTCTCCCCCTTTTTTGTTTCCATGGACTCATCACCTGTTCCATTCCCCACTGGTATCTTCCAAAAAAATGAATTCTCTCCAAACCATAAAAATACATCAGAGAATATCACGATAAACGATACTAATAAAGTGATACCTGAGAAGCCTCCTTATCATAGATAGCTATATAAGGAAGCGGTTCTTATAGAGAGATGAAAGAAAGAGAAAAAGAAGAGTTACGCATTTTCGGTTTAATCGAACGCTTGCGATTTTTTTTATTTTTCGTTCTTTTAGAAACCCAGAGACTCATCTCTGAGGCGGTGATACGAAACAATGAAAGGAACAGTAAAATGGTACAATGATATGAAAGGATTCGGTTTTCTCGCTGGCGAAGACGGCAAAGAAACCTATGTCCATCGAACAGCGATACCAGCAGGAATCAGTCTTCATGAAGGAGACCAGGTCGAATACCAAATAGAAGACACAGACCGGGGAACACGCGCAACAAACCTCAAGATATAAAAAAAATAAACAGGGTCTTGAGAAAGAAACGAAAGAATTTCATTTCGGCGGAGGTGATTGAACATAAACGAAATAACCCAGAAACTACAAGAACTTACAAAATCACGAAAGAACAAAACATTAGTCTATAAACAGACCAATCAGAAAAAAGCAGATTTTTTTGTGACAGAACTATCGCTGAAATAGATGAAAATACAGTAGACCAGCGGTCATCCTGGAGAAAACACCTTCAAACACCCTTCTCCAATTTTTTTTTTATTATTATTTGAGTTCGCACTACACCATGAAGTATCTGTGTTTATGTTGGTTGCAGGATTTCTTTGATTGTTCTTTGCAGGATGCTGAAGTGGTCAATCAAGGATGTTTCGATTTTCTTTTCCCCAGAAAGATTCCCCGTTTCGTGGTTATCTTTTTTTTTCTAAGGTGATCTTTTTCCAGAGTGCTTCTAGAATAATACCTGAGAACACATCACCATCAAGAAAACGATGCTCTTTTTTCTCCCCTAAACTTCTGACAACCGCCTCTCGCATGGAGTTTTTATAAAAATATTTTTCTTTGATGATCGTCCCTAAATTAAAATGTTGTTTTGCAATGAACTCATCACAGGTCATGTTTTTTAATTTTTCTTTGAATGACTCTGATAATGTTATCAGCAGGTTATCAAGGATTTCATCCACTGTCGCATACCCTGCTTTCTTCATTTGTTGCTCCCTTCTTATGGCGATATTATAAGGGATACTTCTTTAAGAAGATATCCTATGGAAAGATAGTTTTTCTGGATGAATAAAAGTACACGGGTCATATGCCTCTGTTTTCTTAATGGTGCGGTGTGTTAGTGGGTTGTATGATTTGTAGTATCATACGTTTTCCTTCACCCCCCGCAGGGATCTTCTTGGAGCGTGTCGTCCTCGTTCCTGGTGGGTGTCAGGTTGATTCTTTGAGCTGTCCTGCTGGTCCTGATTTTTTTTTTCAGACTTTCGAAGAGAAAATCAGATTATAAATAGAAAAAAAGAATTTTTTTCTTGTTTTAACAAATCTTCAGGCAACTACTCTTTTTTATTTATAATATTTTTAAGTGATAAGATATCTTTATTAACATTTTCAATTTCTGTTATTTTTTCTTGCTCAAAGATAGTCAGTATTTCAGATAATTGTGCTGTGGGTCTATAGAGATGAACAGGCCTTCCTTTTCCCTCTTTTTTTAGATTTTGTTTTTTTACCCATCCTCTTCTGCGTAGTTCCTGCATCGCGACGCTTACTTCAGGTTGCCGCATGTCCGTGCTTCGTTCAATATCAGAGCACCTGCATTCATCAATTTGTGAAATGTATAATAGCGTTTTTGCAAGATTTTTCGGCATCCCTAGATTCACGAATAATTGGATCGCTTTCCTCTCATCGTTGTCTAACGTATACACATTTTTTTGTTTCATATTGTGTCTTCCTCCTATCTCATCAAATATAATGTACCATCTATTCTTTTATATATCCCACTGTTCAATGAAAATAGAGAGGTCATCTGCAGACACGAGTGTGTAAAAAAAGTGTGGAGGAAGTACACTATGCGAGAACTCCTTTGGAGGGAGGTTTTTTCTGTTTTTGGAGTACTCTTGTTCTTTCTAATCTTTTTTCTTTTTCGTTAAACAGATTTCGATTGAAGAGACGTTCGAGTTTCTCCCTTCTTCATTGGTGACGCTTTCTGTGCTTATTTTTATTTCTTTTATTGTTGCGTCAGTCATGAAGCGGTTTCTGACGATTTCTGCGGTGTCGACTGCGGTGCTTATCGATCTGCCTCTTGCTTTGATGATGACCTCATCTGAGCCTGTGGTGTTGAACTGTGTGACGACTGCAAGGACATAGCTCATAGGTGGTTTCTTTCCAACGTAGATGACGTTATCATCAGATCTGTTTTTTATTTCGTGTTCAATCATATTTCTCTCTCGTTTATCTCTGTTATAATGATGCGTTTGATAGTATGTGTCCGTTGTTTTTATATGGACGTGATACGATCAATAAGTGGTGGGATGTTTGCGTTTGTTTTCTCCATGTATTTTTCTAGACAGGAGGAGCAATAAGAAACAATTTTGATGGTGTCGTCATCCGTCGTATACTGGATGGTGAAATCGTCTCCCTGATAAATTTTGGCGCATCGATTAAAAATATATTTCATGTCTTTCACTTCTTTTTGTCTTTTTGTTTGTTGTGTTCTATGTAGAAATTTGTCATGTAAACGATTTGTCTGCTGTAGGGTCGTTCTTCTTCCTTTGCGAGTTTTTTGATGAGGAGGTTTTCTTCTTTGGTTACTGAGATGTTCATTCGTATCCTTTTTTGCATGCTTTTACACAAATATGTAATAATTTTACATACTTATATGCCTTTCTACACAATGATATATACTCTTGAGTACGTACCGATATCTGTCATATCCAGGCCGATCACCAGAAAGGATTAGTGGAATCAATGATTAGAGAAAAAGAATTTTCAACCATCGAGAACGAGAACAACAAGAATTTTCGAAAAAGACATCACACATTCGACGAAGATTATTACAAAACAAGATTTGAGAAGTGATTTGCTACCTTCAAATAAAGGACCTCAGGGGAAGTGATTAAGGACATGAGAGTAGCAATGATCGGCTGGGAATACCCTCCGTTTATAGTCGGTGGTTTAGGCACCCATTGCTATGGACTGACAAGGAGTCTCTCAAACAAGGGTGTAAAAATCGATTTTTACATGCCTCAAACCAAAAATACTGCGACCAGCGAGAATCACAATCTGGTCATAAAAGAGGTAGGGGAGACCACCGTGTTCCCATATGATCGCCCTGAAACCAGCGAAATCGCTGGCGGGTTTTTTGAGGCTGTTTCTCGCTATAACACCTTAGTTGCCACCACCGTGAAAGGTGCCT
The DNA here is from genome assembly GCA_025457885.1 of Thermoplasmatota archaeon. Lineage (GTDB taxonomy): Archaea > Thermoplasmatota > E2 > DHVEG-1 > DHVEG-1 > SM1-50. Next base: position 11,357 of record JALOTN010000018.1, read on the forward strand.
ATGACGTGATTCATTGTCATGATTGGTTGACGATACAGGCAAGTATCACATTAAAGGACCTGCTCGGAGTCCCGTTGATTCTTACTGTTCATTCCACCGAATATGATCGGAGCGGTTGGCGCCATCCGAATCAATGGTTCATTGATATAGAGAAAGAAGGGATGGAAAAAGCTGATAAAATAATCGCAGTCAGCCAGTTTACAAAAAGAACAATCATCGAAAAATACGGGATTAACCCTGATAAAATTACTGTTATATATAATGCGGTATATCCGATTTCTGAGGGGGAGAAACAGAAACTTGTCTTGTTCTTAGGTCGTCTGACTATTCAAAAGGGAGCTGATGTTTTCCTTCGCGCAGCAAAGAAGGTCACAGAATTTGAACCCGATGTTCGTTTCGTGGTCGCAGGTACTGGTGATCTGCTTCCCGAGTTGATTACTCAAGCGGTGAAGCTAGGCATCTCAAATAGGGTTATTTTCACCGATCATCTCACCGATGGAGAAATGAAACATATTTATGGTATTGCGAGTGTGTATGTGATGCCTTCCGTCAGTGAACCTTTTGGTATCACTGCTTTAGAGGCGATCTCAGCAGGTACTCCAACGATTGTTTCAAAAACCTCAGGTGTCTCCGAGACGTTCCAGAATTGTTTAAAGGTTGATTTCTGGGATAGTGACGAGATAGCCAACAAGATCATCTCTCTGTTACGATATGAATCGCTCAGTACATCACTCACCGAGAATGGACGAAAGGAAATCGAACGTTTCACTTGGGATAACGTAGCTGAAAAAACACTTGATGTCTATAACGGTCTTACGATTGAACGGTTGAAAAAACAACTTGAGGAGCGGGAAAGGATTTACCAGTTAAATATCAAAGATCTTCACCATAAAAAGAAATAACCGAGGCTCGAAGAGGTATATGAGGACGAGAGTTGTTGGGATTAATTTATTAAGGAATCACTGATTGTTGTATTGGACGAGAAAGGGGGTGGAGAAATGATAACTTTTGGAGAACGTGTAAAAAAAGCATGGAAAAATATCAACGAGATAAAACCGAAGAACAATGAGATAAAACCGAAAAAAGATGAAAAGTAAATCATCATCTCTTTTTTTTATCTATACCTGACGGTCCTTCTTTTATCGCTGATTCCGTACAAAAGAAGAAGAAAGATTTGTTATTAATCTTTCTCGTTTTTTCTTTGTAGTTTGTTTTTACGAAGCTTCTGGTTTTTTCGATATGCATCGGTTGCCATGTCTTTCACGCCTCCTCAAACATCTCTGGTCTGAAGTATGCAAGCAGCAAAAAATAAAAACCCTATGGGCTGTGTCGCTGAAAAAACAACGTAGTCGAAATTCTTATTCTTTCTTCTTACGAGTAACGAGAGGTATCACGTCACTTATATACTTATTCATCACCCTGTACAGAGAGATTATTCTGTCGAATCGATGAGAATATATTGATTTTTAAGAGGAGGTTTTTACGAATATGTTTTTAAAGAAATAAATATTACCAAAATCATTAAAGGAAAAAATGTAAAGAGTGAATGAATGTTAAATACGTTTAATGATACTCTTATGGCGGTCAATAAATGGAAACCAGTTCAGCACTATTCGGACGAGCTTAAGTATAGGGATGACTTGCTAAAATACCTCATAAAAGAATTAAATTCAACTGCTCCGTATACGTATATGCCTCGAGAAAAGATCAGTATCCGCTTGCAAGAAATAACAGGGTTATGTGATATTACAGTAGCACAAAGGGCTGTGGGTATCAAGATGAGGATGGATTTAACAGAGAAATCAGATGTTGATAGACTTATAGGACAATTAGTTGGTTATAAATCAGAATATGATGATATCATCGTCGTGCTGGTGGGAAAAACAGATGAAAAAGCATATGAATATTTAAAATCACAAATATCAACGATCATTGATAACAGTTATTCGGCCAAACAAAGAATAAAACTAATACGAAAAGACATAAACATAACCTAAGCTGGTTGGGTCACGTGACGAGGATATTAACCACCAGTTTTGCAGCATCAGTATGAATCGACTATTTTTTTTCAGTTAAAAATATGTTTTTAGAGAAGAATGTAGCCTGAACTAACACCTGATTATTTATCCTTCTGGGTTCTGGTATTGTTTACCTGTTTCGTTTTTTTGTTTAATCGTTTTTTGTTCTATCTTGGCTTTCGGATCATCAAATTCGTTTTTACAATCTTTACAATAATATTTTGGTATCTTTCTTTGTCTAACCGAAATATGGATGCTACCACATTGGGGGCATTCCTCAATAAAATTCCTTGCTATCTGAAGATATTTATTATTGGATTGTTCAATAAATCTTTTTGTCTTTCGTCTCAAAATTTTATCCCGATTTTGATAATATTTATCTGCCTTATATAAGCATCTCCTTGGGTGATTATCTGTAATTTGAACAAAAGAAAATCAGAGTAATTTTTTTTACGTTCTTTTTTCTTAAAATGGGTCAGAGAATCTTTCAATTCTCTTTGAATTCCAGGATATGTTTTTAAGCAAGGAATTGTTACAAAAACCATATTTCGGAGGAAAATGTATGGGAACAAAAGATATACCTGCCGGAAAGAAATCTAAGCCCTTATCGAAGAAGGAAAGAAAGGAACAGAGGAAACAGAGAAAAGAAAAACATCACACCTATTAATAAATGCATATAGTGTCCATATAAACTACAAAATTTGTCCCCCCTACTTGTCAAATCGTAATACCTCTTTCTTTATTAAATCTATCAAGAAACTATCTTTTTTTTGTTAGGTATATGTTTATAAAGAAGTGAATGCTATAATACACTTCGGTGGAGGTAAAAAGATATGCCAAAATGTGAGCATTGTGGTAAATCCTTTAAGACCGAAAAGGCGTTGCATATACACTATACGAAAGTGCATAATAAGGGATACGCCTAAATCTGTCAGATTGTAGATTGAGCCAGGGGAGGTACACATGAAGGATGTAACGAATTCTATAGATGGAGAGGAACCGAGAATGAATGGAAAAAGAAGACGAAATATAGGGGAAAAGAAATGTGATGAGGAGCAGATTGAGGAAAATAAAAGAATACAAAAAGATAAGATAATTGATGAGGAGGAAGGCGAAGAAAAAGAAGAAGAGGATGAATATGCGAAGTATTCAAAAAAGAAACGGTAAATGTAATAATATGCCGTTGTCTTGAAAAAGCAGACAAAATCATATCTAAAACTCCAACACAAAATTTTTTTATTTAGCGCTAACCGAGAAAAATTGATTTTTTTTCTGATTTGTGTGAATTTGGAGGGATGGGAAGGGATGAGGGTAATGAGGGTGAGGAGAGGAGAGATATTTTGTATTGGGATGTATTTTTTTAGAAAAGAACCCATCATCCCTAGTGTTATTGTGGTAATTGTTAACTTGATTTTTTTTTCAAGCTCCCCAACAATCAACGGTATACGTATTGCATAACTATATTTAAATGTATGCATAATTTAATAATTATGTGTAAAGATGATTCATTGTAATTCATTGTTATTCATAGTTATTTAGAAATATTTAAAAATAAATAGAGAATATGCCTGGAACGATACCGATGGTGAAACGAACAACAATAAGTCTCACAGAAGGCGAAATTAAACAACTGAAGGAACTGGCAAAAGAGGAACATCGCCCCATCAGTCGTCAGATCGTTCATATGATGGAAATTTATAAAAAACATCACAAAGAAAAATAAGTTCACTTTCTGTTTTTCAATGTTAAGAACTTTTTTTTAGAGAAATGAAAGTTTGGAAGCCCGTGGTGAGGGTGGTTTCCAAAAAAACCTTCATACCCTATCCCTCATTATTTTTTTTCCTCGATTGCTGAATTGTTGTTTTTCCATACACTTTTCCAATCCAGAATTCAATAACAGCATAATAGTATATATAGTTATGCACAAATGTATATAAATTATATGCATATTAATTAACATTGCATAATATTCATTTGTTTGAAAAATCTCATACTATCCCGGGGGAGAAACCAATGATAAAAAGAACAACAATAAGTCTTCATTTAGACGATATAACTACCCTAAAAAAACTAGCAAAAAAGGAACACCGGCCTATCAGTGCCCAGATTATCCATATGATGGAATATTATAAGAAAAATATGAAAACATAGAGAATTACCCATCATATCCTAAGAATGCGAAAAGAGTTTTTACCCACTTTTTTGTTAATGATTTATTTTTTTCAGAGCGAGTTCTTCCACCTAGCCTTGAACCTAAGAAAGAACAGGGATGAATGAATCACTTGGAAGGCAGCGACCCCTTTAAACTCCTTAGAGCACTTCGTTGATCCTCTATTTTTTCTATCTTCTTTGTGACTGACCTACACGAACACTTCTTTTCAGTAGAAAAAAAACACAGAGAGTTTCCTCCTAGAAAGAATGCAACGATATCTTTATATAAAAATTGGTTTATCAATACATAATTATGCGTAGGAGAATGAAGTATGCAGAACCATCCTTGAACGCTTGTTCTTGTGTGATGATTCTCTGTCTGCTCAGTGTCATGATACTGACACCGGTCTCCGCAACACCCCTGACTTTCGCTATAAAGAAGCAGACCTCTCAAGAGACCACTACCCCTGTGCCTCTGGCTTGCTCCTCAGATATCCTTCAGATGATCCAACTGGTCAATGCATCAGTCCTCCAGGCTTACATCCAGGATATCCAGGATTTCGGGCCGCACCCCACGGGATCCGCTGCCTGCGACGCCCTGGGAACGTACCTGTATCAGACACTTGCTTCTTTTCCTCTCTCCGTGCACTTTGATCCCTGGAGCTATAAACTTCGGAGGGGAACCAACATCGTCGCAACCATCCCGGGCAGCAGCAACAATGCAGGCATCGTCATCGTCAGCGCCCATTATGATTCCCTGAAAATTTCTCCTGGGGCAAACGATGATGGGTCTGGTGTCGCCGTCGTCCTGGCTGCTGCACGCATCATGAGCCAGTACCGGTTCAACAGCACGGTCCGGTTCGTCCTCTTCTCCGGCGAGGAACAAGGATTACTGGGCAGCCACCAGTACGCACGCAACGCCTCCCGACATGATGAACACATCATCGGAGACATCCAGCTTGACGGAGTCGGCTACGCTACCACCACCGAAGAAGGCTCCAAGATAGAACACCATGCCAACGACCAATCCGCCTGGATGATCGACATCAGCACCGGTATTGCAACTCGCTACCCTGCGGAGATCGGGCTGGAGATCATCCGTCTGCCTCATGTCACCTTCAGCGACCATCAATCATTCGTCGAGTATCAGTACGCAGCAAGTTACCTCTGGGAATACGCAACCACCCCCTACTACCATACCTCAGAAGACACCCTGGAACACATGAACATGACTTATCTAGCGAAAGTCTGCAAACTCACGATAGGAACACTTGCATCCATGGCAGAGCTTCACCCGCGTCTAACTCAAAACGACCTTGGGGTCTCCATAAAAGGAAGCATCCTAGCATCCCCCTGCCAGTTCACCGTACGAATCGAAAATAAACAACCACAGGTCGACACCGCAAACGTCACCATCACCATCGCCCTAAGAAACCTCTGGACCAACCACTATGTGCTTGTCCAGCTTCATACCCATACCCTCACGTGCAACTGGACGTTCACCGAGGAGATACAAACAGTCTGGGAGTTCCAAACCATGGGCCGACAATACCCCCGTCAATGCATCGCCCTAGAAGTGACAGTCAAAGGAATCAAGGATGATGTCTCATTGTATGCGGCACAACGCACCATCGGTGTCATCCTTGGCAAATCGGTCTATCTGATCCCGACACATTAAAGACACAGAAGCTATAATCAGGCTTCTCCCGGCTGTATCGGAATGCCATCAACATCCATTGACATTAATATTTATCGTCCAACCTAAAATTTTTCCTCTCATAGAAGATAAATCAACCATTAAGGATCCTATGGATGGAGCTCTTACAGAAATAAGCTTGAAAGGATGAACAATACACAGAAATTGGAAAGTATTTTTGATTTGATAAACGATCCCTAAAAAGTACTGCATTCATCTGACGACAACAATTCCTTAAGGCTTCTCAGTGCATTGCAAGGGGCAAGTGCTTCGTATTTTTAAAAAAAAAACAGGAGAGAGTAATTTTAGGATACGACGTGATTCCTAGAGTGCTGTTGGAACAATCATAATCGATAATGCACGATCCACTGTGCTTTGCGCAATCGCTTGGAGAACCGAAAGAGGTTCATCCACCCTAATTTCTTTTCCCCCTCATCGAACAGGGTCCATTCATCCAGGAATCGGATCCCTGGCTCCCAGGATTCCAACACATGACCATCAGGGATGCCAAACGACATGGTCACCGAGGTTTTCAGATGATGATCCTGCTGGAACTTCCTCCGCCACCGTTTCTTCTGAAGGGCTTTGATGACAAAGGTGTTGACCACCTCACAGGCAAGCTCACCGCCCGGGAACCGACGATGCAATTTCGTAATAAGCGTACGCACCTCCGCCTCCGATAGATACATTAACAATCCTTCCGCGATGAACAACACTGGATCTTTCGTCGGAACAATCTGATCCATCCATTGTACATCTAGCACCGAGGAGGCAATCAGTTGACACCGTGCAGTCTTTGGGAAGAACCGCTCTCTGATCGCAGCAACCTCGGGGAGATCCAAATCGTACCATCGTACCTGTCCGTTGTCGACCCGACTGAACCGTGAGGAAAGACCACACCCCAGCTCCACAATCACGCCAGACGGACACCGCTGCAAGTACTCAAGACAATACTGATCAAAACGTCGAGACCGCATCGCAAGGAACGCGATTAACTTCGTATTTGCCCTGTTCCGGACCTTCCCCTGCGCCAACCGCTGATGCAACGGGGATGAAGAATCACGAAACACCTTGTTCAACTGGCTGACAATCTCCACTGACTTGTGATCTTTGATAATCGGGTTTTTTGATTGAGTCTCCACCGCACGAGAATACAACGGAATCAACAACGTCTCAGAAATACCATCTAAAGCTTCTATAGAATCTTTTGTAGTCTCCATCATGGCTATAGCACCTCTGTGAACCGGCCAGTACTGTAAAAAGTATTATGATATTAATAACCCTCTCCAATTTTTATTAAGATCCCTGATTATTACAAATTTAGTAATCCAAACTGCTCATACAAGATTCGTATGAGCGGAAAACCACAGAAGAATCGATTAAGAAGCTGTTTCCACCACACCAGAAATGGTATTTCAGAGGAAAACGGCATTGAGATATCAAGGAATCCCCATTCGCTTTCTAGCCCATGCACATCCTTTGTCTTCGCTTGTATCACGTAGGTTCCTTTTTTCGACCACGTATGAGACTGACCAACGACCTCCCCTGATGCATACGGCCCTATCCAACTACTGTTCATCGAATCCCCCCAGTCAATGAAATAATACAATCCATCATTGTTCGGATCAAGAGAGCTGAAATTATACTCAGTTTCTATCTTTATTTTTCCTTTCGACGGACCAGAAATCGTCGGTGCAGATGGCGGTTGATTCGTACTGGTTTCACTATGATAGCAGCCGGTATGATGACTATCATATTGAAATTGTGGCCATTCCATACATGATGCGTTATAGACTCCTGGTAAATCCCAGATGTAGATTTTCCCGTCATCCCCAGCCACAATAACTTCGACAAATGAATCCTGATCAATATCAGCGATTGCTGCTGTAGAATCCACTGCGTCACCAATGATCTTCGGCCATCCTGTCACCGTTGTCGCGTCCCGATGCCATGCGTACAGCTTGTTATAATATGATCCAACGATAATCTCAACATCCGCATCACCATCAATATCACCAATGATTGGCTGTGCATAGATGTAGTCAAGATCCTGCGATCCATCCCAGGTAAACGTAATCGGCCACCCAGCAACCACAGTCCCATCATGATGCCAGACATAGAACCTACCCGTGGGTGTATTTGGAATCGCACCCCCACAGAGGATTTCTAAATCACCATCATCATCCAGATCAGCAACGGACGGCTGAGCAAACGCCAGCCCGTTTTCTACAGGCCAACCAGCAACCAACGTCCCATCATGATGCCATGCCGAGACGATCCGCTGCTGTGTAAAACCAGAGCACACAATAACCTCCAGCTCACCATCCCCCTCAAGATCAGCGATAACCGGGGATGATTTAATGAAATCATGGGCAAGCTGCGGCCATCCACTCACAACAGTCCCATCATGATGCAACGCATGCACATATCCATCTTGATCCCCGCAGATTATCTCAGGATACCCATCCTGATTCATATCTGCGGTCGCCACCGCACTTCGAAGAGGACTGCCGATGGTCACCGGCCAACCAGCGACCATGGTGGCATTATGATGAAATGCATAGATTTTCCCACCACCATCCGTCGAAGGAACAACAATTTCCAGGTCACCATCCCGGTCAAGATCGATGACGGCAGTGGAGCTACGCGCTGCAGCAATGGGTTTAGGCCACCCTGTCACAAGTGTTCCATCCCCATGCCACACATAAAGTGAATTTCCCCACATGCCTCCAATGACTTCATCGGTATCCGTCGAGGTATCAACATTAGAAAACGTCAGTGCCGCTCCTTGAATCCCAGACAGATGAATCGGCCATCCCGACAACACCGTCCCATCATGATCTAGCACATAATCATAGTTATTATCACCAGCAGAGACCACGGTTACTGTTCCAAACCCGATTTCCTGGTCCCCATCCGAAGTCAGATCAGAGAGAGCAATAGGGCTCCAGATAGCTACTTGAGACCCCTGAATCTCCTGCGGCCAACCGAATGGAAAATTAGGATGCAACGTAGGATCAAGATAAATACTCACATTCATGACAACAGACTCAGAGCTGATACGATAAATCGTAAGCTGGATGGTATAGTACTCTGCTTCTGTGACGACTGAGGTATCCCAAAAACCTAATGTTCCATTGATAATTTCTTCGGTTCCATTTTCGATGAGTGTTATTCCGTCAGTGAACCATTCCAGTGGAGCTACTCCAACACCCCACGAGAGGGTATATTGGTCAAACTCAGGCAGGGATGTTGTACCATTAATCTCAACGATATCTCCCACGCGGTACACCTCCCCAGGCAACGGAAAATTAATCCCGGGTGAGATGAACTGAAGGAATGAATGTATGACTGGCTGAAAACCATAGGACACAAGGGATTCCCAAGGGGAAAACCGTGTACGCTGGTTCATATTATTCAGTATCTGTTCTGTTCCCGTCGTCCCAATACATGGAGAAAGACTCATTCCAAGAACAATCCCAATAATACCAAAAACAACTATTTTTTTCATTCACATTTCACCCCAATATCTTTCCTGTTTCTATGAAACAGTAGGAATAATACTAGATAAGCGTTTTGGAGCCCTCCAAAAGAAGGAAATATCACATGAACTACGTCCCTGGGTCTCTTATGCAAAAAAATGAAGGAATTGTTCATCATTCACCTTTGAGAAAATAATTACCTGCTTCCCTTCAGCCGTTTTTTCTGACGCACCGACTCTTACTGTGATCAAAATCGGGCCAAACCCAAGAAACACCCCGGTCTTCACACTTGTCGATTGTCCCGCAGGGATGATGTCGATGGTACCCTCTGCTACTTTGTTCACCAATCCAAGGATGCCGCCTTCCACATGGATTAACCAGGGAACATCCCTCGCATCCTCTGTCCCAGGATTCGTGATAATAGCAGAAACCCCCAGACCACCCGTGATACTGAAATTGAAATCCTCCGATGCAGCAAAGACTTCAATGGTTTTAACCAATGTATCGACAGCGTTTTCTCGGTCTGTCACCTTTAATGAGACTGAAAAGGAACCAGACCATGAATAAACATGGTCAATGATCATTCCATTTCCCGCTGTTTCATCTCCAAAATCCCACTCATAGGAGATGATGTCTCCATCAGGGTCAAATGAATACGAAGCATCAAACGTCACTGGCTGGCCTACTCGGGGTGTTCTAGGTGAGTAGTTGAAATCAGCAACTGGCGGTTCATTTCCAGTTAGATAGGTTAATTTCGCGATAAAAACATCATAATTCCCTTGCGTGAAAAGGGTAATGTTCCCAAAAAACGCAGAGCCATCAAAATACCCGGTTACATAGATAGATCCATTTTTATCAGAGGTAAGAGCGTATCCTTCATCCCAATTAGTGCCACCAGCACTCATCGCCCATTGCCAAGTTCCTGTATCGTCCAGTGTTGCGACGAACACATCATGACTATCAAGGCTGATGATCGTACTTTCCCCGATGGTGACGACCCCACCAAAGACACCGCAGATAAACGGATGATCATTATGATCAACGGCAATCCCCCATGCTCCTTCCGTTGCACTGCTTCCTACACTGACCGCCCATTGCCACGTGCCATCACTATCGATTTTTACTACATACACATCCCAGCTTCCCATCCCAAAAAGTGTGGTGGTTCCAAAGGTGATTGATGCTAAGAATACCCCAGTGACATACACGTTATTGTTACTATCCACCGCGATATCATATCCTCGTTCTATTGAAAGACTCCCTCCACTTCTCGCCCACATCCAGTTACCCGCAGTGTCGAGTTTTGCGATAAAAACATCGACATTACCCAAGCTTGTCAATGTGTCTGTCCCAAAAGTCGCACTCCCTTCGAAATCTCCTGTTAAATAGAGGTCTCCATCATCGCCGACCGTGATGTCACATACATAATCAGGTTGACTACCTCCACCACTCACCGCCCAGCCCCACACTCCGTTGGTATCCAGCATTGCGACAAACACATCCGCACTGCCTTGACTAGTTAATTGAGTTAACCCAAAGGTAGCAGACCACATGAAATGTCCAGTCACATAACTATTCCCCTCTTCATCAACAGCAATACCATAGCCTGCATCACCAACATACCCACCACCTCTGACCGCCCATTGCCAATTACCATTGGTATCGATTTTGGTGACAAAAACATCAGGATCTGCTGGGCCACCGATACTTGTCAACGAGGTATTTCCAAACCATGCTACATCATAGAACACTCCGGTGATGTAGGAGTTACCTTCATCATCCACCGCGATACTTGCGCCTCCGTCCTGACCGCCCCCTCCTGCGTTGACCACCCATTGCCAAACCCCTTCTTTGTCTAGTTTTGCGACAAAAATATCCCAACCACCATAACTCGTTAACAATATCCCCCCAAACACTGCCTCTCCATCGAATTTTCCGGTGATGTAACAATTACCATCATCATCAGCAACAACATCGTATCCATAATCAATAGAATCCCCTCCACCGCCTCCTGCCCAACTCCACTCCGGATCAATAAAAGCTTCTTGAAAAATTGTCTCATGTATTCCTCTCCCGTTCACGGGAAAAACGGTTGCTATCATAAGCAGTACGATAAACAGACCACTTATTTTTCCTACTACGATTTTTTTCATTTTTCTAATCCCCCGAATTCTACTTTCATCTCTGATTTCATAATAAGGCAGTGATGATACTTAAAATTTCATTTGAGGAATTTATACAAAAGAAAAAAAATTAAGGAAATAACTCATCTTTAGTTAAAAATACCATCCTATGTCATATTGACCTCTTATGCCTCTCTTTATTTCTTTTGTAATGATCAACCCCTTCGTAATGAAGGATATTGAGTTCCTCAAAAAGAAAGTCCTATGGTAAGGAATTAATAGGACACGAGGCTGGTGGTGCAATCAGCGTGGGATTTAGCAATATCGTCACACAACAACTCTTTGATGAGACGCTGAATAGAACATAGGGATAACCGACGCATATCACTCTCGTTCATAGCCCATTTTCCCTTAGAAGATTTAATAAGAATAAAAAGGATACAATACCTTGATGGTGAGTACATATGGAGATTACTGATCTTATTCCAAAATCGATAAACGACATCGGAGCAATCCTTTTCTGGGTTATCCTCTTCATCCTGATCATAACAGTCGTTGTCCTGTATTACTATGCCAAACGAATGAAGAAAAAAGTCAGTAAAATACAACAAGAAGCAAACACACAGCTGGAAACCATGAAAAAATCCAAGGAAAAAACCATACAGGATCTCTCCGAGGTCAAAAGCAAAGTCGACAAGATCCTGGAAAAAGAAAACAAATGACCTAAAACACACGCTTCAAAGAGAACACACTTTTTTTTATTTCAGAACTCATAACAGTTAATCCGAAATCATCTCCATAAACTACTAATAGACTGCAGTGGATTGATTATCTGAGGTGAAAGAGACCATGAGAAAACGAGAGGTAGGAATCGCTATCGTATCATTTGGAATCCTTGCCGTCATCATGATAGTCATCATGATATTGGCTATTGTGATTTATCGAATACTTGATGTGTTCAATGTGTCCATGATATCCTCATTTATGATGTATATCCTTCTTGGAGTTTCGATAGGGATCAGTGCTGGGTTCGGTTACATCGTCGCCCAACGACTCTTCGACGCACTGCTTGATCAGACACCTGCGACTACACCTCCTGTCAAAGAACCTCCTCAATAAATCAGAAGTATTGCTCTCTTAGAAACCCCCGCCGTCATAACAAAAAATAACCAAAAAAACCGTATCACCGTTTTTTCTTTCCTTTGATAGCTTGCATCGTTTCTTTCACCCGAAAAGCAACAATTTTCTTGACTAACTCATAGGGTACTGGTTCATCTAGGGGGAACTGCACGGAGCCTTTCCCCTGCTTATACGGTGATAATTCTTTTTTGAACGCCGCGATCCCTGAGGGGATCGGATAAAAACCGATATGATGCTGGAAAGCAGCAAAATGCACCAGGTTCTTTCCCGCAAGCCGGAACGTCGGCATCTGATATCGGATGGTTTCTTCTGCATTCGGAGCCGCCTCCAAGATCACCTGCCGTAACCGTTGCAACCGTTGCTGAACCTCTATTGGAAACCCAATGATGTACGCATCGATAGTTTCCGGTGTTTTCCCCTGCATGACAGTATCACCTACAAATGAATCCCCCTGTTCTTCTTAATCCTGCCGTTTTACCCGTTTTTCCCTAAAAAAGAGATTCATCTTTATTCACCTGCCTTTTTCCGATAAATTACTACTTTAATGGGGGAATTTTTATGATTTGCACAAAGAACCAAGAAGAACTTTCATATCATATAAACCAGATAAAAAAAACATTAGAGGGATATTTCTATGAAGAACACACAAAAAAGAAAATATCAAGCAGCCGTCATCATTGCGTTCGTACTGCTCGTGGTTGGATCACTCTCAGGAATCACCACAGCCGATAGAACCCCATCCACTAAGTTTTCCATAACCACTACACCAACTCCTTTTTCACCCCTGAACCGAGGGGAAGAGGAGATAAAATACTATAACCCTGACAGCCTCAGCAACGTCATCGGAGTCGAAGACATCGAACCACCCTTCAAATGGCAATCCGCCATCCGACTCACCCAAAACGAACTTGCTGCCTATGACGGATGGACACTGACCAAGGTCAACGCTGGCTACAGCGCAGATAACGGTCAACTCGAATGTGACGCCACCATCATCATCTACGGAAAAGGAAACGACACACACCCCGGAGCCGTCATTCAAAATGACACCACGTATCATTTCACCGCCTCAGGGGTCACCACCATCCCGCTGCTCACCCCACTGACTTTGGATGGCATCGAAGAACTCTGGATCTCTGTCGAATGGGTACAGACCGAGGTGAACGCATTTCTTGCCCTGATGGATGAAGGTCCTGCAGTTGATGGAAAAGGAGACTGGGGATTTGATGGCGCCTGGTCTGAGCTGCAGATCTATGGATTGGACTACAACTGGGCGATCGGGGCGATTGTCGAAGGTGAAGGTAATGCCGTACTCACCATCGGAACAATCCAAGGACCAATAGGCATAGAATCGGAGGTCATCAACAGCGGACAAGTCCCTGCAAAAACCATTGACTGGACCATCCATGTCACTGGTGGGATTTTCAAAAAAGTGGATAAAACAGCAAGCGGCAGTATCACCGAACTCGCTGTCGATGCCTCAGAAACCATCAACCTTGGCATGTTTTTCGGTCTGGGAAAGATTCAAATAACCATCACGGCAGTCGCAGAAAACGCTGAGGAAGTCACCGTCACAAAGACCGCAACCATCCTTGGGCCGATCATCATCGGCATCAAATAATCTTTTTTTTTTTTTTTTCATAAATTAGAACACATTAATGATGATGTACGGGAACATCCGAAGGCAAATCCCTGAAAAGAAATATTTTTATAGATAGCGATGATATTAAATACCAATAGAAAACAACGGGAGATTATATGAAGAAAGTAATACCAGTCTTAATTCTGGGTATTTTTGTCCTTTCTGGACTAGGAGCTAGCGCACTGCAACAACAATCCTTGAAACCTGTCGCAGTGACCATGGAACAACAACTCAATCCCACTCCATCACCACGTGACTACACCCATACCGTCTTGGTAGAAGTCGGTACTGCTACTTGGTGCCCCAGCTGCCCTCAATCCAACTCCGCCTGGCATGCGATCTACGGACAAGGCACCTATGATTTCGAATACACAGAACTTGTTGACGACAAAAACACTGATGCTGCCGCAAGGTTCAATGAGTTCAATCCGATGTGGGTGCCGACATCCTATTGGGATGCAGGTATGTTTACCTATCCTGGTACCAGCCAGTCAACATTCATTACATACCTCAATAACGCTGGTGCTCGTGCCGTACCAGATATTGTTGCGACACTCTCCGTTGCATGGCTTGGAAACGCTGAGATGCAGATTACTTACAGTGTCCAGAACAATGAGGCAACCAATTACCCTGGTAAACTCCGGATATATGTCCAAGAACTGGAATCACGATGGGATGATTACTCAGGGAATCCCTATCATCACGCCTTAATCGATATGGCAAAAAACATTGTGATCGACATCCCCGCTGGTGAAGCAATATCTGACTCCTTTACCTGGAGCGGATCAACAGCTGGCTACCCCGATGTCACCCAGGACAACCTCCAGGTCATCCTCGCGGTGTTTGATGACGAGGCTCAAACAGGGTATTCAGATCCACCAGCAGGTAACCCGTTCAACGCGTATTACTCTGACGAATGCATCGCAGTTCTTCCAACAGGAAATGAGAATCAACCGCCATCAACACCAACCATCCAGGGTCCCACAACAGGGGTTGAGGATGTTTCCTACACCTTTACCATTTCTTCTGTTGACCCAGAAGAGGACAATGTCTTCTACTGTGCGAACTGGAGCGATGACACCGGGGAAGTCTGCGTCGGACCATTTGCCTCTGGTGTACCTGTCGATGTGACTCACACCTGGACAACCCCTGGAACCTACGTCATCAAGATAACATCCCATGACATCTATAACGCAGAAAGCGTCACCGCAACCTATACAATCATCATCAGTGAAGCACCCGCGATTGGTATAGCAATTGCAGGTGGATTTGGTCTGAAGGCAACCCTCACCAACAATGGACCCATCGCTCTGACTCACATCAATTGGTCAATCACCCTTGATGGAGGCCTCATCCTCGCAGGTAAAACAACCACCGCAGGTAAAACAACCACCGGGACCATCCCTGGAATAGAAAGTGGCGCAGAACGCATCATCAAACCCTCCCTTGTCCTAGGTTTCGGGAAGACCACAATAACGGTCTTAGCTTCCTGCGATGAAGGAGTCGCTGCAAACACCACCGCCAGTGGCTTCGTCCTTGGGCCGTTCGTCCTTGGAGTGAAATAAAATAAACCACTCCTTCTTCTCTTTTTTTTTTACTGTAGCGTACTCCTGCTGATGCTGAGTAGTAAAGGATTCATCGATAAGAAGAAAAACATTTAAGAACAACCAATTATTTTTTTTATTTGTAAAACACGATAGCTGAGAGTCATGACACGGGGAAAGGCACAAGGGAAAATCTGTACAACATGTCATCAGTTCAAACCACTATCTGAGTTTGATAAAGAAAAAGGATACAAGGACAATATCCGGCCGCTGTGTAAAGGCTGCAAGAAAAAGAAACAACGTCAGTATGCTGAACGATGGGCAAATCAGAGGTCTCTTGATGCAGACACCCAAAAAGAAAAAACCTGTAAAGGATGTCAGAAGACCAAATCGATCCAAGAGTTCTCAAGGGACAAATATCATAAAGATGGCAGGCTTCATCTCTGTAAGGACTGCATAAAACAAAAAAACAAAGAGATGCGTCAACGCTGGAAAGCACACCAAGCACTCCAACAAGACCCTCCTCAGGTGAAAACCTGCATTCACTGTAATCAGACGCTTCCTTGTTCATCGTTTACCAAGAGCATCAATGCCAAAGATGGTTACGAAAACATCTGTAAAACCTGTCTAAGGAACAGACAACAACACTACAAGATCCGATGGAAAAAAGCTCGTCAGAATAACCCCCTGCCTTATGTGGAAAAAATCTGTGCCTCTTGTGGTCAGCGTCTTCCAATCTCCTCGTTTTACATCATTGAGGCAAACAAAGACGGTCACAGTGTGTATTGTAAGACCTGCGACCTGAAAAAACAAGAGTTCTACAAACAGAAATGGGAACAGGACCGCTCCACTCATCCACCCCGGATTACCGTGAAAACCTGTGCTCTGTGTAAAAAGATATTACCCATCACCCAATTCTACCCGTTCCGACGGTATAAAGATGGTTACAATGGTGTCTGCATTCACTGCGAAGAGAAACGACATCGACAGTACATGCAGAGATGGACAGAGGAACGTTCACGCTCGGGCTCCTCCCTGCATGATAAACACTGTCCAGTCTGTGAAAGAACCCTCCCTCTGTCGTATTTTCATCGGAACAAACGACGAAAAGACGGGTATACCTCCCTGTGCAAGGACTGTGCATTAGACCGAGAAAACAGCTATATTCGTCGATGGACCATCGAACGCCAACAAAAGGATGCTGGAGAATCCTTCACCCTGTTCCCCTCCTTTGAAAAAACCTGCAGCCTCTGTCACAGGACGTTACCCATTTCGATGTTCTATCGTCAGATACGGGCAAAGGATGGCGTGAACTCAAGCTGTAAAGAATGTGACCTGAAAAGGGTGAAGATCTATCGGCTGAAGCACCTCAAACAACCGAAACACATTCCCGTGGAAAAACAATGTGTCAAATGCAATCGTCTCCTCCCAGCAACCGCTTTTAATCGAAACTCGACACGGGCTGATGGATTAGATTCCCATTGCAAAGACTGCAGAAAAACAGTCGTTCAAGAGTACCACAGCAGACTAGGTGTCCATGAAAAAATGCTGATCTATCAAAGAGCATACAGCAAACGACCGGAGGTTCGGAAAAAACAACGAAAATGGGCACGGAAATATGAAAAACGACCTGACGTCAAAGAAAAAAAAGCAGTGTACCTGAAAAAGTATCTTGCTCGACCCGAGGTAAAAGCACATCGAAAACAATATCAACAGGAATATCTCAAGAAGAAAAAAGAAGGTAGTATCGCCACTGCTGCCTAGGTTTTCTTAGAACCTCTTGTTTATGAGAGCGCATCTTTTTTAATCCTCAATGCCTTCAAGAATGTAATATCTTCACTGTGCACTGAATAGGAGAAACACCTATGATCGTCCCCTTGTACCAAGTCGATGCGTTCACCAAGCGACTCTTCCATGGTAACCCCGCAGGGGTCTGCGTCCTAGAGGAATGGATTGACCCTGGACTCATGCAGCAGATCGCCATGGAAAACAACCTTTCGGAGACCGCGTTTGCTGTCAAAAAAGAACATACTTATCATATCCGCTGGTTCACCCCTAAAACAGAGGTCGGACTCTGCGGGCATGCCACACTTGCTACCGCCCATGTTCTTTTCACACACTGCCATGTTCCAGGAAAAGAACTTCGATTCTACAGCCGATAT
>JALOTN010000019.1 GCA_025457885.1 Thermoplasmatota archaeon
TTGTCGATACCCATTTATCCGCGGGGTCTTTGGCACATTCCAAAAGTATCTTGAGGATGGAGCATGGCAATGGATTGTTGATGCAGGGTTGCAGGACCAATATCACATCCAAGCCGTCTATCATCCAGAGTTTTCTTTCATCTGCGACCATATCCAACACAATGATGCAGTAATTGTTCTCTTCCTCTTTTACCGACAACATGCCAGTGTTTTCCCAACGTTTCGTATCAGCCACTATTGCACGGTGGCCGGGATCAACCCTGCAGGATATATTTCTTTAAGTGATCCGATTCAAAACATACAAAACCCTGGTCCATCACCAGCACAGCATAATGATGCAGGGATCGTGTCCCATGACATTTATGTGGTCAACTTCAGCTGCCCTCTCCCAGAGCGTGCTTCCTGGTGGATCCCAAATTATTATCCATTTGGTCCTTTCAAACTAGGGGGCATTCCAACCTATGCCCTCATCATTTCTGAAATAGAATGATTCATCATATAGGGAAAAAACACTCTAAATATAAACAATAAGATATTTAAATAAAAGATATCTATAATGTACTGATGTGATATGAGCAGGAACCTTACTTCCTCTGTGTTAGTTGTTCTTGTGCTGTTTCTCTTGCTTTCCACTTCATTTTTAACCTCATCCTCTATGGTAAAAAAAACGGAAACCCCGAAAGATAACGACTGGTATTATCTCCCCGCGTATCCAAACTACGCACCTCAAGGGTTACCGGATTTCGACCAGAAACAAGACAACTGGAAAGCACACAAAGGCATTTATCGACTCATCGGCGGACTTTGGAACTTCTGTGCCCCCTCAAGTCTTGCGGATATCTTCTGGTGGTTTGATTCCAAGCATGAGAACTCCAGTGGCTACCCCGGGGATGGCGTTGATTCCTATCCTTTAGTGCGTGATTTACAGGCTCCAGGCATACCAACACCCGGACCGAACACTGATGACCATAATTTCAACAACGTCAACGACCTTGAGACACGATGGAGACTCGGGCGAGGCGGCAAAGAACTCATCGAGTCACTTGCCTGGTATTGCAACACCAACTTCTGCCAATACCCGCTTTTGCGTCTGTCCGCAGGAACCTGGGCAACACACTTGGAGAAAGGCGCAAACCAATGGATCAAGGATGCAGGGTTGGAGGGACGGTACCGGGTGGAAGCCATCTGGAAACCAGATTTCCCCCTCATCGCAAGTCGAATCATGAACAACAGCGGAGTCATGCTCAACCTCCTTCTCTATAACGATAAAGCAATTTTCTTTGACACCTTCCTTGGGCATTATGTCGCGGTCGCAGGCATCAACCCGAATGGCTCCATCGCGCTGAGCGACCCGTTCCAGAATGAGGCAAACCCCACCCCAACTGCTCAGGATCATAACAATGCAAACGTGGTATCCTATGACATTTATCCTGTGAATCTCACCTCACCATTCCCAGATACAGCATCCTGGTGGATCCCTGAATACTTTGATTTTGGCATCAAAAGATTCGGTGGGATCCCACAATTCGCCTTAATCGTCTCAGAGATAGAATAAAAAAGCTTTTCAGTCCCCCGTAAAAAGAAAAAGGGGAAAAAAATTTTGGTTTTATCCGTCGTTTTCCATGAACACCGCGGCAGCAATCACTGTGGTCCACAACCCGTTCTTGTCTCCCTCAGCGGTCTGTGCGATACTTTGGGTCCGGACGATCTGTCCACTCATCTTGTACTCTTGCTTGCGTTTATCCCATGCCTTATCAGGATCAAACTCTAACCCAAGGGTTGTTGCAAGCATCGTCGCCGCAAGATCCTCCGTATAATCCTCAAGCTTTTTTCCCGTTGTCCCAAACGCATGATGCTCAGAGATGTACCCGTAATGCGAACGATCCTTGGGGACAGCGATACCCACCGCTGCACCAATCAACCGGTTCGGCTCATTCGTCGAATTCCTCGACATCACCACATAGGTGATCTCACCAGCGTTCAGCTCCTTTACACCCCTATCCTTCGGGATGATCGTGCAATGCGGCGGGATGATGCTTGAGACATACACCAGGTTACACTGCTCAATATCAGCGTCACGCAACGCCAGCTCAAAAGACTGCAACTCATGCTTGTGTCTCCCGACACCCTTTGTGAAAAACACTCTTTTCGGTACCATCGATCATCCATAAATAAAATTTATTTAATAAAGATATCCCCACTGTTACTTTCCGTCTTCTTTTCCTTCCTCGCCCTCCTCGGATTCTTCCTCACCTTCCTCCTCGACGTCCTCATCCTCCGGTGGGTTCACCCGAGCGACCTTCTGCTTCTTGAGCAGCTCCTTCATCTGCTGCTGAATATCCACCTGCTCTGGCTCAAATGCTTCCTCTACAGGGGCGACAGGGGCAATGATTTTTCTCCGCGAGACTTTCTGGGCGGCTTCCTCTTCCTCTGGTTCCTCCTCCTCTTCATCCACAGGCTGCTGTGTCACCCTTTTCCGAGGCTTCCCACCAACCTGCTTATGGAGAAGATCCCGCATCTGCGTCTGGATATCCACTTGCTGTTTCTGGAACTCCACTTGCTCCCGCTGATACTGCGTCGGCACATGCGACTGAACCAGATCCTCAACAAGCTGCTTCACATCCTTATACGGATACACCCCGTGCAACTCATAATAACTCCGCGCAATCGGCGTCTGAACCTCCCGTCCCCCACCAGCAAACCCAAACAACCGAGCCTTCGTCCCACCGACCTCGACACCACCAGCAGCCATGGTTTTATCACTCCCCAACCCAAAACCAGACTGACTCACCGGGATGATCGTCCCAAACCCAAAGATCTGACCGAGGATTCCTTGTTTAGCGTCAATATCAGCAATCTTATCATACCGAATCGTCCGCTCCCGCTTCGTCAAAATACCGCCTTTAAAGATAATACGCAGATTTGTCACCACATACTTATGGGATCGACGATACAGCTCCACAATTAAAAAACCAACAATAGCCACTGCAATCGAATAAATAAAGATGAACAACGGGATACTACTTTCCCAATGCTGCCAAAAGACAAGCCCGGCACCACCAAGAAAAACACCAAGATACAAAAAGAAAATCAACCATTGAATCGCGACCAGCGAAGCGATCACACCAACCAAAAGCATGACCAAACCCCACAGGATCAAAGGATACCATTCGTTCCCTGAGAACAACCCTGCATACTCAGAGTACTCTGTCAACCACCAAGCAACAACCCCCCAGACGATAACAAAGATACAAAGAGTCTGAAGCTTCATAAACGACAAAGGATGAGGAGAAAGCACCCGCTCAATCTGCTCATTTTTTAGAAGTTCCTTTTTTACCATCCGCAACCCTCACATGCTTCATCTTTACCGCGGTTTTAAATCTATTGGTCCTCTTATATTTTATCAATGCGATGGTCACCAGAAACGTTGAAAACAACATCACCAGAAGAGAAACCTGCTCCACATGATTCATCGGTTGATACAGCAGAAGCACCCGGGCAACGATATACGACACCGGGATACTCAAGAACGGGACGGTTTTCCACCGTGGTTGAATCAAATCCGTCGCCCAAATCAACAGTAACAGAGGAACAGTCAGCAGTATCGCGATGATTGCAGTCAACGACATCCAACCAAAAAGCACAAACAATCCGACATACACCCCTGGGTTGAAAAACAACGAGAACAAATAGAAAAGATACAGAATTAAGATAATCACCGCGATGTACAACGGTTTTTCTATCAGGTGATCTTTGATATGGATTAAATCACGTAGGATATCGATCTTTTCTTTCCGCTCCTGGCCAATATAACTTGGGCGTATCCCCAATCCAAAGAACAACAACACACATACAAAACCAACGTGAAGAGGGTTAAACAGGTCTAGAGTGATGAAGAACTCACCAAACTCTGTTGCGAAGGTGGAAAGACTGGTTAAAAAACCAGTTAAAGATTCAATAAATGTATATTGAAGGAGTGTCGGGTAGACAAATCCTCTCCCGACGACAAAATAACTCATTAACAACACAAGACCTGCAGGGATAAAAAAAGGACCAAACAGGAGGAACGACTGAGCCACCCACTCAAAGACCCCTTCTTTTTCCTTCTTAGGTTCTACCTTTTCATAATTCACCGTGACCTGGAAGGAGGATATTCCACTTCTCGTAACCGTATACCCAAGTGCTTGACTCAATGCCTGAAATAAAATACCAATATAGTTCGTAAACCGACAAAAAGCCTCATGATGATGCCGCAGTTGGGACAACAACCGTTTTTGAAACTCAATAGTAAACAACTGGAGAAACCAGAATGCTATGACACCAAGGATCGGTGCGAAAGCTGCGAACACCAACGCATCGATAGTCAACGGGAAATCTACCATCTCACTCCAGAATGGTAGTCATCCGAGGATATAAAAATCTTTTTTTACACAACTTCAACCACTGCCTCGCGACCAGCGTAATCGTACGCCTGCCATGAAATATCTCCGTATTGGGTTACACCAATAATAAGATGGATTTTCCCGAAATGATTAAACAAATCCAAATCTGCATCAGATGGACGAGCAATTGAGGATGGATGAGAATGGACTGTACCTACTATACTGTAATCAATCGGAAGCATATGCAGATGGAAGATCGCATGAGAATCACCTGAGACCGTCCCGGGGAGCAGTACAACTTCGATGATCATGTTTTTCTCAACTCGATCAACCCGAAGGAGCGCTCCGAACTCCATTGGATAATTCGATTTTGAACTTTCGAAAATCAGATCTAAACATTTCTGTGTAATTTTCCAAGAAACTGGTGATGATACAGTTGTTTTTCGTCGGAAAAATCCCATACGCTATCTCATGAGCTTTAAACGAACCATCTGGTAAAAAGTTTCTCCAAACCGGATGAATCGTGCTTTTTTCTCTGATACGGTAACACTAATAGAGCTTTCAGGGGTGACTGGTGTGAGGAACCGACCATCGATAACCAGGTTCGTCTCTTTGCTTTTCGGCAGCAGTTGTACTCCAACCTTGCGGTCCAGAGGGATAATCCAGGGACGTGCCGAGAGTTTAAACGCGGCGAGTGGTGCGATGATCATCGCATTCACTGTTGGATCCATGATGGGGCCACCGACGCTTAACGAGTAACTCGTTGAACCGGTTGGTGTTGCGATAATAACACCATCAGCCCCCATGGATTCAATCAGTTCATCATCCACAAATAATTTCAGATACAGTATCTTTGCGATACGTGCTGTTTGTATTGTCACTTCATTGGTTGCATCTGGTAACCGTTTCCCATCTAGGGTGACTTTCAATTTCGCTCGTTCTTCAACATTGTATTTCCCTGAGATGATCTGCCGTAATCCTTCAAAGGCATACTTTGATTCAACTTCGGAGAGGAATCCAATCCCCCCTGAGTTGATTGCAAACACTGGTTTATCTACCTCGCTTAAAGCCATAAGGATGGTCCCATCGCCTCCGATGGTGATGACAATCTCTGCGTTTTTATTAATCTCTTTGAATGAGGATCCTTTGCAGTGGAGCTCTGAGGCGATCGACTCTTCGACCCATACGGTCCCCTGTTGTTGTAAAAATTCCATGACATCCTTTGCTAACGTCACCGTCCGTTTCATGCTTGGATTGCAAATCAATCCCCAGTTAGCGGTCACGTTTACGCCCTCGCAAGTTTCATCAGTGGGGTTAGTTTCACCAGCAGCGATGGATGTTTCGTGACCAATGCTTTGATGATGCTAAGGGTGCTGAACTCCTCAAATTTATAATCCTTTAAGGAATCCGCGAGCATGTCTAGGGTCTTATCATCCATATCAAGCATGATTTCCTTTACTACATAGTTCCGATGGAGTTTCTTTCCAAATGATTCCTTCCATCGTGTCTCATATTCAGAGAGCATTTTGATGTCGAACTGTTGTTTTTCCACGGCTTTCCCGATAGTCTCCCCAGCGTATTTCCCCGCTTCTATCGAGTGCATCAAACCACCACCGGTGATCGGGTCGACCTGTCGTGCCGCGTCACCGACTAAGAGCAGATTGTCCGCGACAGATTGGATTGGCTCAGCCACAGGGTCTGCTCCGGTGAGGATCCTCAACGGTTGCCCTTTCTTTAACGCGGGTTGAGACGCAATGAATTTATCAAGATAGTATTTTGCTTTTCCAGCATCACTAAGGCTTGCGAGAATCCCGATACCAACATTGGCGGTGTCTTTCCCCTTCGGGAAAATCCAGACGTACCCACCTGGGGCGACGTGCTTTCCAAGGAAGAAATCACAATACGGACTGTCCCAGTCGATATTGGTTAAGGTATATTGAATGCAGGTCTCCAGATCATAGGGTTTCAGGGTGGTTTTGATACCCGCCCATCGACCAACCCGTGATTCGACTCCATCGGCACCCACGACGATGTCCGCCTCTATGTCAATGGTCTCATCGAACTGCTGTGCCTTGATTCCGTTGATTTTCCCGTTTTTTTTCAATAGTGAAACTGCTCGGGTGTTCAGCAGAAGCTCTGCGCCTTTATTGGCTGCTCCTCGTGCTAGTTCCTGATCGAAGATATCACGAAAGACGACATACCCGGTTTCGTTCCCCGCATACTCTGCGGCAAGCGTAATCATGGTCTTATTTGGGGAGAAAATCCGCGCTCCCTGCATCTTGGTCGCTATCCAGCGTTTCCCCTCAAGGACCTTGTAAGTATCCACCTTCTGGCTGATGCCTTCTCCGCAGAGGACCGGTACTCCAACCTCCGCGCGACGTTCAATAATGAGGACCTTTGCTCCTGTCTCTGCTGCGAACCGTGCGGTCACACTCCCTGCTGGTCCGCTGCCGATAATCACCGCATCATAATGCATCTTCTGTCCCCTCCCAAACGATTGCCCCAATCGGACAGGTTTTCACACAAATCGAACAACTGTTACACAGTGTGCTATCTACTACTGCTTTACTGGAAATCCAAAGGATCGCGTCTTGTGGGCAGACCGAAATACAGCCGCCACATGCTAAACATTTCTCTTTCTTCACTATCGCCTTATGCTTTGCCATAGGATTCACCCCTGGTGATACCGGATGCTATCAGATGTGCGACTCGGATTGGTTCAGGTATGACACCACGTATGGTAGAGATATTTATTATTTCTTTTGCCTCCTCTAAGGATATCCCACTGCATTTGATATAGATCGGATTATGTGCGGTGGGGATCTTGTACAATCGTCCTTTTTGCATTACCTCAAAGCGGGTCTCCCAGTCCTTGAAATTCTTCTGCAGTGCATATTTTATTTTTCTTTGATTTGGCTTATCTCGTGTCACAGTGATTACGGGGATCTGTGTTGCTTGTGAGAGCGTATCAATATCTACAACGTTAAAACCACCAAGACAGGCTCCATCTATCATCACAACCTTCAGCTGTCGATGATGCCGAGAGGTGTTGATCATCTGAGCACAGATTTCTGTTGCTTCTGTCCCATCGATGGTCACCTGGTTTCGTAACACACATTCGAGGTACTCCCCGCCCCGCATCACCGCACCAATAATCGAGGTGTATTTATCATGGAAGGTGAACGGGGCATCATCAATGCCAAGGATCCGAATCTGATGCTTCATCTGCTTGATTAAACCCGTGTTTTAATTAAGAATGTTTCTATGGAGCGGAAAGAGGAAGGAAGCTTCGATCTCACTCGTTCTCACCTATTGTACATATTATATTATTATATATTATGAAAGGAAAATACTATCCAACATTTCAAATGTGTACAATAACAAAAGAAAAAAGAACATGAACTGAATAGTTCCTCACACCGTATTTTAGAAGGTCAATCCAGTTAATGTCTTTGTGTCAAGCACGCCAGTAATCGCCCGGATCTTATTTACGATGATCGTGCCAAGCTCCTCGAAATCTGCTGCGTCGATTTTCGCGATAAGATCATATTCCCCGAATAACGGGTGCAGTTCGATTACTTGGGGGATTTTTGACAACTTGTTATAGACCTCATGTTCATGTGCTGGGGCGACGTTAATCAGAACAAACCCTATAGCCATCTTACTTCCTCCTATTTCTTTTTCATAGTTTAATCAATATTTATCTTGTTATTTCAATCTCAGATTTTTATTTAAGACCTATGGTTCTATTTCATCGGAGCTCGCTTGTCCGCTTGATGCAAGCTTGCAGCTTTCGCAGATACCTTCCATTTCTTCTTCAGGTTCGAGTTCGTCTCCGCAAATAGAGCAATACAATGACATAGTATGCCATCCCTCTCACTGTATCAGTGACGAGTCTCATTGTGCAATAAGATTATTGTTTATAAAGTCTTTTCTTCACATCCTGAACCAGAGAAAACAATAAATTTTTTTACTACGAATTCTTTTATTTACCGTACCCGAAAAAAAACAAAATAAAAAAAACACTACATTCTTTTTTCTCATCATCGTCATCAAATTTTTTTTTTTTTTTAGAAAAAATTTTTGGTGACTCGTCGCAAGTTACAATAAATTTTAATATATGTTTTTTTATATGGGGTACGTAGTGAGTCTTTTATAATGAAAGGGAGAACCACATGGATTTGACGGGCCTTCAAACTGAAGATGAGCCCCCACCTCTCAATGGCGTTGGAGATACTCTTTTTTCTCGAGCCAGGAATCTTGAGCGTGTGCTTGGTTTTGGAAACATCTTCTTAAAATTCGAGGGTGGAAACCCGACTGGGACGCAGAAAGACCGCATCTCGCAGTATCACGTGAAAAAAGCAATACAACAAGGGTATGATACGATTACCGTAGGGACTTGCGGCAACTATGGCGTGTCTCTTGCGTATTTTGCGAAACTCGCTGGGTTGAAAGCTAAAATCCTCATCCCTGAGCAGTACTATGTCGCACCGAAACGCAAGGAAGAACTGCAAAGCATGAATGCAGAAATCATCACGATTGACGGAAAATACGAGGATGCTGTGGAAGAAAGCAGGCGCATCTGCCGCATGGAACATCTGTATGATGCAAACCCGGGGAATGGTAACGAAGGATGGCGGGGGTACATGTCCATTTCCTATGAAATCTACCGCCAGCTAGGACGCACACCTACCGCGGTCTGTGCACCAGTGGGTAATGGAACGACACTAGTCGGAATCTACCACGGGTTCAAAAACCTCCTTGACCGTAGCATTATTGATCACATGCCATACCTCGTCGGTGCATCAACCCCTGGAGGAAACCCTATCATTAAAAGCTTCAAAACCGGTGCCTCGAAGACCCAGGATCTTCCACCAAATGAAATCAAAGAAAGCAACATCAACGAACCACTCATCGCGTATCATTCTTATGATGGTGATGATGCACTTCAAGCAATCTATGATACCAATGGTTGGGCGGATTATGCCTCTGATTCCTGCATGATGAAATTCCACACGTTACTGCGTGATTTAGAAGGACTCAACGTCCTGCCTGCCTCAGCTAGCCCTATCGAAGCATTGATCAAATTTAAAGAACATCGAGTCCTCAACAGCGATTATGTGATTGTTCTTACGGGGAGAAAATTCAGATAACCGACTCTACAACGGATTTGATTCTCTTATGGTGAAGATGCGTGCTTTGGTCTATGCAGACCGACTCTATCGTTGCGCTGATGGAAAGACTGCCCATGGGCTGGTACGATTCAGCAAGAAATTCGATATCGCCTGTGTCGTCGACACGACTCTTCCCACCGGTGATGCCGCGGAATTCCTCGATGGCAAAAAAAAAGGGATCCCTTTATTGAACAACCTTGATGAAGCATTAGAAACAACACACCCAGACACCTTCATCATCGGAGCTGTCTCCGAAGGTGGTGTACTACCTAAAGGATACGATGCCGCGGTACTCTGGGCGTTATCAAAAGGATTGAACGTGGTCTCCGGCTTACATCAATTTCTCTCCGATGACCCCCGCTTCAGTAAATCCGCTGTCCAGCATAAATGTACTATCATGGACGTTAGGAAAATCTTCCGAGATCACAAACGATTCTACACTGGGGAGATCACCAAGGTGCCCTCACGACGCATCGCCCTTATAGGCACCGATTCTGCCATCGGCAAACGAACCCTCGCAGTCCTGCTCGTCGAGGAATTAAAAAAACGCAAGAGGACTGCTGACATGATTTACACTGGGCAGACCGGCTGGCTCCAAGGATGGCCTCACGGGGTGGTCCTCGACGCGATGATCAATGATTTCGTCTCAGGAGGAATCGAAGGCGCTATCCTGGATTCCTGGAATGACCTGCACCCGGAGTTCATGATCATCGAAGGACAAGGAAGCCTGGTCCATCCCTTCTTCCCCGGAGGTTTTGAGATCCTTTCCGCAGGACAGGTCCACGGGTTCATCCTGGTTGATGCACCCAAACGACCACATCTCGATGGATTCCCAAGGTATCCGATGCCAGATCCAACGCGAGTAGTTCGAATCGCAGAAATGCTCACAGAAAAACAACTCATCGGCATCGGCATCAATAAAGAAAAGATGAGTCCTACTGACATCATCAAAGCAAAAACACACTATCACAAAATATTCAAGGTCCCTGTAGTCGAGCCACTCTCAGAAGGTGTTAGCGATCTAGTGGACGCCCTGGAGGTACTATCCAATGACAAAAAATAGTCTTGTCTGTCTTTCATCTATCACTCTCTCAGACACCACCATTGAGGGGAAAACCGCATGGGCTGAGATTATTGTTACGCAAACCGATGGGTACATCAGCCATTTTAAAATAATGAGTACCTATGAAGATGACCTTGAAGCATCTCATCTCCCCTTCCTTCGGTTAGCTTTTTGCATGCCGTTACTCAACTATGGTCTTTTCACAAAAAAATTTCTCTTACAATTTCCCGTGTCAAAATCAGATTTCTCGCTGCTTCATGATCTGAATGTCGTCTTCAGCCGTGATATCTTCGTAAACAAAATAGCAAACGGAACCAACCCATACATCCTCCCTGAGTTTTTCCCGAATCCAAAAAAGATAACAAAAAAAGACGGCGACCCACAGGCAATGATACAACCAACACAAATCACGGATGATCCATCGATGAATATGAACATGGACCCGATGAAATCTGGCGTCCTATCCAGTGGAGGAAAAGACAGCCTCCTCACCTATGGGTTACTCAAAGAACTCGGTTCCACTGTCTATCCCCTGTATATGAACGAGAGCGGTGGCCATTGGCGGACCGCGATGACCGCCTATAACTATCATAAGACAACAGATCCGCATACCAGACGGGTATGGACAAACGTGGACCGGTTCTACTCCTTCATGCTTGATCATCTCCGATTCATTCGACCAGATCATCGGAAAATCTGGCATGACACCTACCCGATCCGACTCTGTATCTTCCCTTTCTACGTGTTCAGCCTTCTTCCGATATTCATTAAAGAACATATCGGGAATCTTCTGCTTGGCAGCGAGTTTGATGATCTCCGTTACGAAATCACATACAAAGGTATTCACCATTACTTCGGAGTGTATGACCAGCATCAGGACTATGACGTCCGGATGAACCAATGGTATGAACAACGAATCCCCGGGTTGTATCAATGGTCTGCCCTGCGGAACATCTCCGGGTTAGTCGACCAAAACATTCTGGTACGTCGCTACCCTCATCTTGCAAAAGTGCAACGATCCTGCCATTCCTGTCATATCACGCACAATGTGGTGTATCCCTGTGGCATCTGTTCGAAATGCATAGGGATCCTCCTATACCTTCTGGCAAATAATCTTGATCCAACTATAATGAAATACCAACAGAAAGACATCGAACATTTTTATGCAACCGTTGGAGCATCATCCCTGAAACTTGATAAAGATGAGAAAAACCAATCATTCTTCTTACTCAAACAGAGAGGCACTGTTCCAAAAGTCCAATGTATCGACCATGTACAGAAGCTCCATCTCCTACCAACAACCTGCGACCCAGCCCTTTACCCAAAACAATTCCGAAACGGACTTCTCCAGATCCTTGAAGAGTACACCACAGGATATTGTACCCTAAAAAATGGAGAATGGATCACAACAACAAAATGGCAAGAACAACCCACTACCCTAGTCTCTTAATCATCCGATACGCATCCCGAGACCCCTGATGAGTAAAATGATAATATTTTTTCAACAACATGACTTGATGATACCCTGCATGTTCATAGAGCGCAATCGCAGCAGCATTGGTGATGGCAACCTCTAACCGTATCGTACGTATCCCGTCTTTTCTGAGATGGTCTTCCACAGCAGATAACAACCGCAGCCCAATACCCATCTTCCGAAACACTGGATCGACGTTGATAGTCTCAATACCCGCAACCGTGGTGCCTCTCCTAAAAAGGACGATTACAAATCCTCGTATTACACTATCCAATGTTTCCACCAGAACCATACTATGTGCTTTGGTCAGAAGATAGCGAAGCTGCCGTCTTGAATACGCGTGTTCTCGCTGAAAACAAAGACGTTCAAGTTCCACGATTCGTTTAAAATCATCAAATGTTGCAGTTCGAATACACGGTGACTGAGGCATAAAGGAGAAGTACACCTTATAGTTCAAATAGTTTTTTTCCCTCCAGCATCCCCAGAGATTTTTTATATCCAAAACCATGTATCCTCTTTAACAATACAGGAAGAAAAGCCATGACACCGGAGAAGAAAAAAGCGGAATTAAAGATTTCTGGGATGACCTGCTCAATGTGTTCTACGACTATCGAAAAATCCCTAGCAAGCCTTCCTGGTGTGCAGAAGGCACAAGTCAACCTCGGCAACGAGATAGCATTAGTCGAATACGACCCGACACAACTGAGGTTGCCTGATTTGGAAAAAGCGGTGACCGATGTAGGATATGGAATCATTAACGAAAAAGCGATTCTCCGGATTGGTGGCATGACCTGTGTCATGTGTGAGAAGACCATCACTGAGGCACTATCACAGCTTGATGGCGTGGTGAGTGTGTCTGTGAATCTCTCCACTGAAAAAGCCACCGTGACCTATAACCCACGGATGATCCGTCTCGCTGATTTGAAACAAGCGGTAGAGAATGCAGGCTATCATTATCTCGGTCTTGAAGACGAGGAGGATCTCGCAATAAAAGCCCGTGAGAAAGACCTACGGGAGAAACGTCTCCGGATCTATATCGGATTTCTCGTGGGGATCCCCTTGATGATCTTGATGTACGTTCATCCGTTTCTTTCTATGGAGCTTGTCTCGTATCTCTCCTTGATTCTTTCTACACCTACGTTTCTTTATATCAGCTATCCTATCTTCCGAGCCGCGTATCATGCACTCCGGAACAAGTCATTAACCATGGATGTGATGTATTCCATGGGCATCGGGGTCGCATTCGTCGCAAGTGTCCTTGGAACCTTTGAAGTGGTACTCACTCATGAGTTTCTCTTCTATGAGACCGCGGTGCTGCTTGCTACGTTTCTGATGCTCGGACGATACCTCGAGACAAAAGCAAAAGGCAGGACATCGGATGCTATCAAAAAGCTCGCAGGATTACAAGTGAAACACGCCCTCGTCATTCGAGATGGAGCTGAACAGGAGGTTCCCATTGAAGATGTGATACTCGATGATGTGGTGCTCGTCAAACCCGGGGAGAAAATCCCTGTAGACGGCGTCGTCATCCAGGGAGAAAGCTACATTGATGAATCCATGGTGACCGGAGAACCTCTCCCTGTGATGAAGAACCAAGGGAGCACAGTTATAGGAGGAACACTAAATACAAATAGCATTTTACAGATAAAAACAACAAAGATTGGTAAAGACACCTTACTTGCCCAAATCATCCGTCTCGTGGAAGAGGCACAAGGATCACGCCCACCAGTACAACGCATCGCTGATACCGCCGTGACCTATTTTATTCCTGTTGTCTTGACCATCGCTCTTCTCTCCTTCCTCATCTGGTATTTCATTATAGGGAGTACCCTTCTCTTTAGCTTGACAGCATTGATCTCCATCTTAGTCATCGCCTGCCCTTGCGCACTTGGACTAGCCACACCCACTGCAGTAACCGTCGGAATAGGCCGTGGCGCCGAATTAGGGATTCTTATCAAAAACGGGGAAGCCTTAGAACTCTCAGAGAAAATCACCACCATCCTCTTCGATAAAACAGGGACATTAACCAAAGGAAAACCAGAGGTGACCGATATCATTGGAATCGATATACCGGACAACATGCTTCTGGAAAAAGCCGCCCGGGTGGAAAAAAACTCCCTTCATCCTCTCGCTGTAGCAATCGTCAAGAGAGCGACCCAACAAGGTCTTTCCCTTCAGGATGTCCGAGACTTTGACACCTTCGCAGGCAAAGGAGTCCAAGCAACGGTAGACGAAACTATTGTGCTCATTGGCAATCGGTACCTCTTCAAGGAAAAAAACATCTCTATACCATTAGAAACAGAGGAGAAACTGCGTTCATTAGAAACCAAAGGAAAATCGGTGATGCTCATCGCTTTTGACTCTCGATTCGCTGGTCTCATCGCGCTTGCCGATGTGGTTAAAGAAACAACTCCATCAGCGATGGAACAATTCAAGGATTTAGGAGTACAACTCGTGATGATCACCGGTGACAACACTCGGACCGCGGAGGCGATTGCTCAACAAATCGGCATCGATAGAGTACGTGCCGAGGTGTTACCTCAAGATAAAGCACATGAGGTACAGAAACTCCAGGAAACCGGGGAGACGGTTGCGTTCGTCGGCGATGGGATAAACGATGCACCAGCGCTTGCCCAAGCCAATGTCGGAATCGCGATTGGGAGCGGAACCGATATCGCAATTGAAAGTGGAGATATCGTGTTGGTAAAAGGTGATCTCCTCGACGGTGTCGCAGCTATCCAGTTAAGCAGAAAAGTCATGTCACGCATCAAACAAAACCTATTCTGGGCGTTTGCCTACAACACCGCTCTTATCCCCGTCGCTGCTGGAGTACTATCTCCCATCGGGATTATGTTCCGACCAGAGTTTGCAGGCCTTGCGATGGCGCTTAGTTCTGTCACTGTTATTTCCCTTTCATTGATGTTAAAAAACTATGTGCCGCCAGCACAGGAGGTGAAACCTCATGGCGATTGACCCGATTTGTAAAATGACCGTCGATGAGAAAACAGCGAAATTCACCAGTGTCTACAAAGGGAAGACCTATTATTTCTGCGCACCAGGTTGTAAACAGACATTTGACAAAGATCCGGAAAAATATGTTTCAATAAGTGGCAGATAAGAAAAAGTGAGATGAGTAAATGAGTTATTGTTCTGAGACAGCTTCTTTCACTATCGCGCGTTTCCTTATCAAAGCATTCTGAATCTCTACAGCAATATCTTTAGTATCGACACTGACCCAATGAATCCCATCATGCTCGAAAAGCTCCTGTAATGGGAATCGACCATCCCATGGTTCCCATGCCTTCTGAAGCGTCATCCCACTAATCGTCCGTATGTTGGTTGCACCAACCTTGCCTATCGCATCAGCAAACTGCAGCAAACGGTGCTGTGGTATCGCAACGCCGACCGTCTGCAAGAAAGAACTCAAAGGTCGAACTTTTTGTGGAAGATCCATGATATCAGACACTGGTTTTACCCGAATAACCCGATACAAAGGTGATGGTTCACAGTCAGGGTTGCTTTCATCATAAACCACCAACCATTGTTTCTCCTTGGAAGCAAAGATCTTCACCGGCTCCCCCATAGTCTCCTTTGTGAAATACTGATAATACCCATCAAGCACCTGCATCTTCCCAGAGTTCGTCCCCTTTGGAATCGCACGGGTTGTTCGTTCCATTTCCTTTGCAAGCAACCCAGCGAACTCTTTTGGCGACACACTACCTCCGGTCTCTACATAGATTTCTTGCGGAGAGAAGCACCCTTGTTGATCCCAGGCGCAGACATCAAGAGAGGCTAACTCTGCGATTTCTGAAGCCTGTCTGCTGAGAAATTCACGAGCGATTACGATGAAACTGAACTTATGCCAATGACCAGCAAGTGGAATGTGATATTTCTCCGCAAGAGGGGTAAGACTCCTTCGTGCTTGTTCCCCCCCGGTCGCGCGGATGAGATTCGAATGAGAAAACAGATACTCTTGTACGTGGGTGTCTTGGCTGCTGAACGGGAGAACCGCGATAGAATGAGCGAGCAACGGGTCGACCTCTTCGATTGATTTCGCATAAAGAGCCCCAAAGACAGGTTCTTCGGTCGGTACTTTTACCCAGGTTGCAGCATCGACCAATTTATCCATCACCATCTCAAAGGCAGCAAGCCCAAGGATATTACCTGCACAGATGTGACCGATGACCTCAGGCTCATAATTCGAATAGGTTACATGTGGTTTTCCATACGCTTTCACCAAGCCGTCTCCACATGGAGCAAACTCCCGAAAATTCTGTGGTTGAAGCTTCCCTGCCAAAGGGAGATTGTCTTTTTTGATGATGTCGAAAAAATAGTCAAACCCCCAGGTTTCGATCATCTCAACAGAAAACCCCGTCACTACTGGAAGGACTTCTCTAGCAAGCTTCCGGCCTTGATAGGTAGGATCCCTCCATAATTTATTGACCTGGTCGATGACCTCAAGTACTGCGGGGATATCATGAGTCCTAAGATACTCTTTTCGAGCAGTTTTTATTCGTTCAATGATCTTTTCTAAGGCTTCAATGGTGAATATAGGTTTACGAAGAGTGATTTCATTTCCGACATCCTCGGAGATTATCTGTAAATCTTTTTCAAATCGTAAGGCAGGATCCCAGTAAAAACAATCAATGATATGACCCATAGGGAACCCTTGGTTAGAACACAACGGGAATGGTGCTTGCGGTGTTTACTAATTCTTGAGCAGCCTTAGCCTGATCTAGAATCACCCGAGAGTCACCATCCACCGTGAACATCCCTCGGATTAATCCTCTGATAGGATCAAGCTCTTTTCTGATGACCTTCTTCCAGTTCGAATACGGGCCTTTAAAGACGAATTTCGCTTCTTTCTCTCCTTTTACCAAGTATGCATCCCTGCATTTCCCATGCCAGAGATCGATGTAGAACACGGTTTCTTTTTTTAGGTCTTCATCAGGGGTGATTACAAACAGGAAGTCTCCTTCCCAATCCTTTGCAACCTCCTGATATGTTTTATTCTTGTTCAACTCTTCTTTGAAGGTTTTTATCCATTCATCCGACGGGAAGCGCAGTATGTTCCTCACCATCCTGTTTCATCAACTCTGCCATGACCGCGGCACATCCTCGCCCCTCAAATCCTGGCATCCGTGTGACTTCGATATCAAGCACAGGTCCTTCCCGCTGGCATTTCGGGCAATGCTTCAGGATTTTCACTCGATCCCCGGTGATGATAAATCCAGGGTAACTCTCAGGTAACGGATCAAGGAACGCGAACCGCCCCACCTGCTCATAATCAAGCTGGTTGAGATCCTCGTCAAGGACTAACGGGACTACGACCGGTGGTATATGTTTATAATGACCCTCGCAACTGAGAAACACAGAGCTGCACTCGGACATTGCGTACACATCATGGTATCGCTCTTGAGGTATCCCGAGCAACTCGGTTATCTTCTGCCGAAATGATTCTTCAGGGAGACGTTTGTTCTCATCCGCTTTCCATCCGCCACCAGTGAGAATCTGACTGGTTGGTAAACGAACTGATTTTCCTTCTTTTTTCATCCGCTCCAATATACGATCAAGCCAGAACGGGGGGCCTGCAAGGTTGACCCGTTTCCCGGTTTTTTCAATCTGTTCTAAGAGGTGGATGACTTTAAGGTCGGAGTTTCGTTGCACCAAGGGACTGATGGTTGAGAGTGCCTTTGCTTTGATTTTTTCTGATAACCCTATGGTTTCATCTCGCTGCATCCGGAGAAACTGTGTGGTGATCTTCATATCCAACGCCACATGGATGTTCGCTGGGTCATACAAATCATAGGCGATTCCAAAGAGACTGGCGATGGTGAGGTTCGTCTGTCGTGGATCAGGGATTAAGAGGATGACTTGGTCTGTTGGGTTATAATCCATCAGCTCGATGACGGATTTCATCGCACTGTATTTCACGCGGTTCCATGAGCGGGTGTCGCGGGGGATGAAGCTGAAACGCCCACTGGTTCCACTGGTGAACATGATGCTGGTGCCTTTTTTGTTGAACTCCTCGATGATTTCATCATGAGAGGGGTTCTCTGTTTTGAATATCGGTCTGGGAAGTGAACCTGAAAAAATGGTTTTCAACCAATTCAAAAAACCTTTTCCGTCAGGGTAATCTTTGAAAAAGGCATCGGGGAGGAGGGGGATTTTGTGGACATCCTTTTTTGAGGTGATTGTCTCAGGGGTCACGCCATTGGTTTCGCAGACGCGATGGTATAAGAAGTTGTTCTCGTAATGATGTTTGAAGGTGTGACGAAGTGCAGGAAGCATATACTCTTGTGCTTTTTTGTACTCCAAAAAGAATGTTTTCGGAGCATGTAACGCGGTATCGACTGGCGTCCATTGATCGGATGGCGGTATAAATTTTTGTAGGCATTCAATTTCATTTGTTGAACCAGTGATAGCTACCATCTATTCCATTTTCTCCTAATATTCCGTTGGAACACCCTTGACACAGTTGTTATAGGTATCAATTGGTTTTGTTATCGTCAATGCCTTCATTTTATTTCCTGTCATTTTCACCCGGTTTTTAAGCAGCGCCATCGCAGAGCTCATCTGACCATTGTTGATTTGGATGAATGTTGTGTAATCCCCCGTGACGATGAAATCAGCTTGTTTTTGTTTTAATGATTCATCGGTACCGGTGATTAGCTCATCCAGGTTTCCTTCTGTGAATTTTATGTAATAATAAATTGTTTTGTTGTCTGGTGGGATGTTCTGGATCACATTAAGTAATGTTGCATTCATGTTCTTCAAATCTTTTGCCTTATCCAGTTCTGTTAAAACTTTTTTCTTTGCTTGTTCAGCCCATTCTTGTGAAAGAAATTTTACCATGTGTCTTCACCTCCGAAGAGCGTTTCGATTAACTCCTCGAAATGCTCAAGTTCCTCCTTTGATAACCCGGGGAGGAGCGGGTAGATGATATGTTCTTTCCGATGGAGTCCTTTGCTGCAGATGAACTCCAAGGGGGTGACTCCTTTGATCGCGAACTGTTGTCTCCAGGATTCCACAATCGCTTTGTTGACGCGGTGACGAGCATCAGGGTCTGTGTGGTCATAATAATAATCATATTCTAAGTGGCAGAGTTTCCCCCGTTCTAAATAACTGAGGAATCCGAATGCTCCTTCGATGCCATATTGTTTCGCTGGCTGTTCCAATGCATCTACCACTTTCAAGATGGTTTTCTTGTCTCCTGGCATGTAGCCGCCACGGTACATCCACATGTGTTTGCGTTCCATGCGACAGGGCAAGATACGATAGTTATGGAGCCATATGGGGTCTGTCATCTCTGGTTTGGAGTAGAGTTTTTCGAAGAAATCCTGTAGGTCCTTGTCCATATCTTTGACGAGCTCTTTTGGTGAGCTGGCTAAACCTTTTTCGAAATGTTTGCGCATCGGACCAGCGAAGACTGTTTTTAACGGGTCTTCCTCTTCTCCTATCATCTTCAGCAGACTGCTGTCTTTCATGGAGGAGAGTTTTGAGGAGCCTAAGATGAGGCTTTTGATCATCTCTTTGCCGAAGGAAACCGGTGCGAGGTCCTCGACGATTTTCTTGGAATGCGAGTCGCAGATGACGTCGACGATATAATTAAGATTAAGGTATTTTTCTGCGATGTAGTTGAAGTCTTCTGCTATCTCATGGGTCGGGGAGATGAATTCTGTGAGGTATTTGCGGGAGAGGACTGCAAGGGAGACACCTATGTTTCGTCGTGCGAGTTCATGAGCGAAATCGAGTGCATCAGGAAGGTTGTTGAAGGGGATGAAGATTGCTTCTTCATCGGGGAGGATCTGATGGAGCTTCAGGGTTAGTTTTGTGACGATTACTGAGGGGATTAAGGACAGACTCAAGAGTCCTTGTTCTGCTGCATAGGGGTTTGGGATATCTTTGTCACTGAGATGTTGAATCGTCCCTGTGGAATCGATGTATTCAGCGTCGATGAAATTATCGGTCCCCCATCCGTAGGTGTTGCTCCAGGTGGTCACAATTCCAAGGTTTTGGGCATTTGCGATGACGCAGGATTCTGCCTCTGCGACATTAGCGCGTAATTTGTGAACATGTGCTGCTTTTTGGAGTTCAAAGGAGGTCACACCTGGTCCGATGGTCGCGGTGATGGACTCAGGGTCAACCTCGAGGTCTTTCATACGCCACATGTCAATGATGATGCCTTGTTCAATGGTCGCTGGTTCTGCAAGAAGGGTTTGCAAGGCGACCCCGAAGAATGTCCCGTTTCCTCGTGGGAGGTAGGGGATTTTATGGGTGTTTGCGAGATTGACGATGGCAACGATCTCCTGGGTTGTCTTTGGCATGACGATATAATATTTTCCTTTTGATTTTTGTTTGATGATGGATCGTTGATAGCTGGCGATGATAACCGGGTCATTTGTCGCGTACTCATCACCGACAATCGCACGAAGACCTTTGACGATGTCGTCTTCTGGTGTTGGTTTTAAAGCCTGGGGTGGTAGTGTATTGAGGTACTCCTGTAATGCTTGTTGTGCTTGGGTTGGTCGTCGTTGCGTCACGAAATAGCATTGCCGGTCGCATATCCCGCACATGTTACAAGAATTAACAATATCACGAAGTGCCTCGGTTGGTTCGACTTCTTTTTCAGCAAATGCTCGTGCTAGCTCCATTCGTCCCTCAGGCCAGTACGCGACAAATCCATGTTTCTTCCCAGCGGAGCAGACGTTTGTACCAAGAAAATCAATTTTACATAATCCGCAATGTGGTTCTCTTCTCGTTGTTTCTAAAACCTCTAATAACTTCATAGCATTCCCCTTAAGTTCTGAAATGTATGCTTGAAGACGTTCTCCCTCTTAAATGTTTGCCATGCATTTTCATGGGAATCGATTGATTTTTCCAAAAAATTCTTTTAGCTTATACGAATGTTACAGTATAGTTTTCCTTGTTGTTATAGAAAATTTATTCAACTTGTTAGAATATCGCCTCCACCAAACGTAAAAATAAAAGAGATGAAAACCATGAAGAAACTAATACCTCTCGCGATACTATTACTCTTTCTTGGAAGTGTTTTATCAGGATGCACCCAACAGCAACAACAGGAGGAAAATCCTCCAGTGACGACCTTGGAAGATGTTGCTAAAGATGTCGTTGTCATGCTCATGGAAAAGAACCTTACTGGTGTCTATAGTCTTTTTAACACCTCGATTACAACACAGCTTTCTTTGGATGGATTTGTGAACATCTGGGAAGAACAGATCGTGGCTCCCTACGGGAACATAACGAAAATTGTACGGACACGATTAATAAATGAATCCGGTTCATCAGTGGTGTACGTCACCTGTAATTTCTCAAAGACACAGGTCCTTGATGTGAAAATCACGTTTAACTCTCAGGAGAAAATCCTGTCGCTTCTCATTGTTCCGACACAAGAGGTTTTTGAATATGTACCACCTTCCTATGTCAATCTGCAGGGGTTTACTGAACAAAATGTAAGCATCATCGCTGATGAGCATTGGAAATTACCTGCGACGTTGACAATCCCTATTGGTGATGGTCCTTTCCCGGCGGTTCTCCTTGTACATGGCTCAGGACCAAATGACCGTGATGAGAGTTATGGGCCTAATAAACCATTCAAAGACATCGCCTGGGGTCTTGCTTCACGAGGTATTGTGGTATTACGGTATGAGAAGCGAACATTGCAGTATTCTGATGAGATCGCGCAGTTGAACAATTTTACTGTCCAAGACGAAACCATTACCGATGCTATCGCAGGTGTGAATGTATTGGTTTCATCCTCAGTTGTTGATCCATCAAAAATCTTCGTTCTTGGCCATAGTTTAGGAGGGATGCTTGCTCCTCGCATCGCTCTTCAGGATAATAAGATCAAGGGTCTGATCCTCCTGGCAGGACCGACCCGTCATCTCGAGGACCTCATCTTGGAACAATCACGGTACCTGGCAACCATCAGTGGTCTGAACCAATCTGCAGAGCTTACTGAGCTTGAGCGACAAGTGATGATGATAAAAAATTTAAGTATGAATGAAACAGACAAGATATTTGGCGTCCCCAAATCGTATTGGGTGGATCTTGCGACGTATGACCCTGTACAAAGCGCACAACTCTTAGACATCCCCATGTTTATCTTACAAGGAGAAAGAGACTATCAAGTGACGATGGTTGATTATGATC
Source organism: Thermoplasmatota archaeon (assembly GCA_025457885.1). Classification (GTDB taxonomy): domain Archaea; phylum Thermoplasmatota; class E2; order DHVEG-1; family DHVEG-1; genus SM1-50. The sequence continues at coordinate 22,267 of JALOTN010000019.1, forward strand.
AATGGAACGAAACATTTTCCAGCAACCCATTAGTACGGTTGAAGACCTATCCTTCTTTGAATCATTTCTTCATGACTGGTACAGGGATACCGACTAATGCGGAATACATGGTTGAAGGACATGTCGATGAAGATGTCGTCCTGGATATCACATCCTGGATAACGACACAGTAGAACCCGGGTGTGCTTTCTCGTTTTTCTTAACTTCTTTTAAAACGGTTACACCCATTTTCCTTCTGCTTTCAGGGCAAACCCTGACACAAAAAGAAACGCTTTATGATTATTGATAGGAGGGATGTTAATAGTAATCCCAGTAAATCCACTGAGATTCACCCCGTAAGCGTCTTCTCCGACGGTAACCTTTTGAGCACCGTTCGCTCCTCTAGCAGAAATCGTCCCGTTCTTTAAAGTAATCACACCGGTTGGTGAAAAAATACGAAACGGTATCAAATCGGTCAACAACAAGGTCAGAACGATAAATGGCAATAAGATGATGTATAAAATAACCGCCCCGATTGGATTTGACACATTATTAATTGCATCAAGCAACCCCTGAACAAATGCTTGGCCGATCCACCAGAGCATCAGGCCTTCACCAACCGCGTTGAAGAAACACATGCTGTTGGAGATGTTTTCATCAGCTAGAGATGGAATAGCAGAAGAGAATCCTGCTTTTCGTAGCAAAGCGATTCCCCTGAGATCGGAGGTGAACCGAGGATGGTTCTCGCCAAAGAGACCTTTTTCATATAACAAAGATTCGAAGGCGGCGATTGCCGCGCGGTCATTTCTTTGCTGAGCATTAGACAACTCAGTAAGATAAAATCTGATTTGTTCTGCTTCATCTGCTGTGACCGTCAATTGATTGCTTTCCGTCTGTTGACCTACATAGTGGTTCACTTCGATAGTGACCTGCTCTGTCCTGAGTGCAAATATGTTTTTTTCAGAGGATGCTAAAGCCGGGGTACATCCTGCTAAAAGGATGATAACAGCTGAAAACACACTTAATGAGATGATTTTTTTGTCCATAGAAATCCTCTCCATGTAATTAATAATCTTCATCCACTATTTAATTCTTTATATGGAGAAAATCACAGGGAAAAATCAATGATGATTCAACCTCATATTTTTCAGATATTGGAGCATCAATAGACATTTTTCTTTTACAAAAGAAACATCTATTGGGAAATCGTTGATGTTAATCGATAAATTTTATCTTTTTAAAAACATTTAAATGTATTAGGTCCTTATTGTTTGTCAAGGAAGGAACTCTCATGAAACTTAGCACATCAAAAAGGAATCTAGGAATGGGTCTTGTGATTTATGGAATATGCTTTTTACTTTGTTGGGTCAATTCCACACCAGCAGCGATGATCACTAACATGCACTCAATGCGCATTACTGAGGGTGATATCCCCACCTGGACCGCTGGTGATTCTTGGACCTATACGATTAATCCGCTTTCATTTTCAAGTCCGAATGGTTCTTTTGACGGCTCTATTGATAATTTCAAACAAACCGTGAGTGGAAAAAGTGATGATACCTACACGATAAGCATTTTCGGTGACATCAGTGGTTATGTCGACGTCAACGGCATCCAAGGAGAACTTACGGGAATACTCACGGGGGAATCCCAGGTGCGCGTCTCAGACTTAGCACAACTATCCTCAGAGTTACATTCATCGGGTGAAATCATGTATATGTGGATCCCGTTTGATTATTCTATGGATCTGTTTATGAGCTCATCCCCTGCTCTCGAAGTCTATGACTTCCCCCTGCAAATTGAGGAATGGCAATTGAGCGGCATTACGACCATAGCAGGTTCTTTTTCCATTGAAGGGATTATTACTCAATCATTTGAGGGGAGCCAGTGGATTGATGAGACCGTTGAATGTGTCACCCAGGAGCAACTTTCGGTCCCCGCGGGGACATTTGACTGTTATAAGATCGGACGAGAGACCGCCTTAAGTTGGTTCTCCACCCAGGTTGGTAATATGGTCAAGACTACGGTCGATCAATCTGATGAGAACATGACAGTGCACCTGGTGGCTACGCTTCAAACATACACACGGGTTAGTCAACCTCTCACAGTCACAATGGATCTTTCTCCTTCTGTCGTCATCCCAGGAGCCTCTGTAGTACTCTCTGGTGATGCAGTGGTGGCCAGCTCTGGCGACCCCGTCCAGAATGGTGCAATTCTCATTGAGATTCCCTCGGTTGGTTGGAGCTGGACTATCACGACCGATTCCCAAGGACAGTACACCATGGCATTTGTCGCCCCGACCATCACAGATGATACCGCTTGCGGGAGAGAAATCGGATCTAGCGGTGTTCTTGTAACCTGCGACAGCGGTAGCCTTTCAGGGTATCGGGTGCAGACATTAACCACCATTCAGGATACTGCCCCTGAGACTCCTTCGATTCAGGGTCCCACGGAGGGAAAACCAAAGATATCCTATGATTACACCATTATTACGATCGACCCAGAGAATGATCCGGTGATGTACTACATTGACTGGGGAGATGACACCAACAGCAGCTGGGTCGGACCATATGAATCAAACGAAAATGTGACCCTGAGCCATACATTTGCGAAAAAAGGGAGCTACACGGTGAAGGTCCAGTCACAAGATATCTATGGAGCGGTGAGTGACTGGGGCAGTCTTCAGGTCACCATGCCTTCCGCGGCATCAGTGTTCCTGACACAATGGTTCTCTCACTTCCCTTTCATCTATCATCTCCTCCAACAGCTCCTTGGGAACTAACCTCCCCTCTTTTCCTTTTTTTAATTTTTATATGAACAAGATTTATATAATCTGTGAAAGTATTGATACCTATGAACAATCATTCTTTGCGCTGGTTAGGGCTTCTTCTCAGCATCCTTGTTTTTCTGTGCCCAACATTCTCCGCTTCATTCTTACCAAACATGTTTCATCCATCTGTCTCAAACGAACAACTCCTTATCTCCCTTGATTGTTCTGATATCAATGGAACCATCCGTCCCTTTGGTGACATCAACGATGGTCCAACTCCGATGAAAAATGAGCCTCGGTATGTGGATTTAACTGATCAGTACAAAGACATCGGGATTTCTTCTATCCGGACCCATGACCTGTTCGGTCCGACAGATATGACAACCATTTTCCCTGACTGGACCGCAGACCCGACCGATGAATCCAGTTACCATTTCGAGACCAGCGATCCCCTAATCACACGTATGAGAGATGCGGGATGTCAGGTGTTCTACCGCCTTGGGGAGAGTGCTGGTGATAACGAGACATTACGCAGACCACCAGAGAATTTCACGAAATGGGCACAGGTCGCAACCCATATCAGCATGCATTACAATGACGGGTGGAACCAAGGATTCTCCTACAATATCGTCTACTGGGAGGTTTGGAACGAGCCAGACCTCAACGGGTTTTGGAACGGTACCGCCGAACAATACTATGAACTTTACCACATCACAGCGGACGCCATTAAGACATATAACTCCTCTCTGAAAATCGGTGGACCTTGCACCTCGTCAATAACCAACATGAGTTACACACAGGGTTTCCTTCAGTATATCCTCTACCATGACGTCCCATTGGATTTCTTCTCCTGGCATCGGTATGCAGCCTCACCGTACGAGATGTATAACGCATCCCGATATATTCGTCAGCTTCTGGACACCTATGGCTATTTTGATGCGGAGAATATCAACACGGAATGGAACCTGGATATCCTTACACCCCAACGGGATAAGGACAATGCGAGAAACGCAGCATTCACTGCTTGTTGCCTGACTGTTTTTCAGGATGCCCAGTTGGATCATGCGTATCGTTATCGAGGGAACCAGGACAACAACTGGTTGATGCGGTTTCTCGGGCTTGATCTCAGTCTGTTTACCTATACCGGTATCTACAAAAGACCAGCGTTGACGTATCTTGCGATGAAGGAAATCGTTCAGGAAACGCCCCTGAGACTTTCCGCACCACCTATGGATGCCTCTGATGGGATTACGTATCTTGCAGGGATCTCCGAGGATCAGACTAACATCAGCATCCTCCTTAGTAATTTTGATGTAGCAGATACAACCTATAGTCTTGAGATAGCGAATCTCCCTTGGGATGCCCCTTATACAATAGCTGAATATCTCATAGACGAAACTCATCACCTGGAGATTATCAACCAGACAACCCAGAATCAATCCTCTGCTCCCTTGACAGGTGTACTGCAGGAAAATACCATTCATTTTTATCGCCTCACCAACGTCTCAACATTACCAGAAGAAGGACCTTCGGTTGCAAAAATCCCATTCCTCCTGCGGCTTCACCTGCTTGACCCCCTCACCAGAATCCTTGCTATTCTTCTCGTCCTATTGATTTTTAGTTAAAGAAAATTTATCCTTGGAGG
>JALOTN010000020.1 GCA_025457885.1 Thermoplasmatota archaeon
CGCTTTCTGACCAGCATAATGTTGACTGAACATGACCTCAGAGGGTTGACCACCAGAAAGGACCACCTGGACCATCTCCCAGTCTCCCTCATGACGGTTGAAATCCCCGCCGTTGAAAGCATAGAAGAACCAGTACTGGATGACATTGTTTACCGTGTCAACGTTCGCATAAACCGTGTAACCTAAGGCAGCCATCTTGCTTTCATAATCGTTTTCGATCCCATCATCACCGACGACTACCGTCCCTCTTTGATTATCCAAAAAATAATTGTCTGATGTGTAATTGCTGATAATTATTGCACTAGGTGATATTGACAGGGGAGAGGGGTCCCCATTCTCATACAAATAGGAGTTCTCAAGAGCATAGGACACATTCACCGGAAAGCATTTCTCACCCTCCACAAAATACAGGACAGGAGCATATTGCTCCGCAAGCTCTTGATCTGCGGCTGAGGCAAAACCAACCTGGCTGATTCCTGCTAGGAGAATTCCAATAAAAACGAGGCTCATGATTGTTCTTTTATTCATAAAACTCCACCTTGAAAGGAGATAGAATTATCGTTATTTAACCCTTCTTAAAAAACCGATTGAACACCATGGTATTTTAACCGTTTAAATACTCTTTTCGACTTTTCATCTGTTAAGCATAAAACGATACAAGATAATGTATTAATTTTTAATATGGAATGAAAAGACCTGAAATTATTAAGGTGCGCTCAATAGTTACCTTTATTAAGCTTCACCCCATATGAGTCTCCGAGAAATCTACCCTAGGAGAATGGGATAAAAACCTCTAACATAAAACAACCAAGACTAGTGTAGACTTTATCACCAAAGTGATCCCCATGAAAGACAACAAAACCGTCCTTGAAAGCTCCTACAATTCCGATAAAATCCAAGTCCTCGAAGGCCTGGAATCCGTCCGAAAAAACCCAGGCATGTACATCGGCAGCACCGATGTGAGAGGACTCCACCACCTGGTCTACGAAGTCGTCGACAACTCCATCGACGAAGCACTCGCAGGCTACTGCACCACCGTACAAGTCATCATCCACAAAAACGGATCCCTCTCCGTTGCAGACAACGGCAGAGGAATCCCCATCGACATCCACGAAAAATACAAAATACCCGGCGTCGAAGTCATCCTCACCATGCTCTACTCAGGAGGAAAATTCGACGGACAAGCCTACAAAGTCAGCGGAGGGCTCCACGGCGTCGGAGTTTCTTGTGTCAACGCACTATCCAAATGGCTCGAAGCAAAAGTCAGAAGAAACCAAAAAGAATACCACCAACGCTACGAACGAGGAAAAACCGCCACAGAGCTCAAAGTCATCGGCAAAGCAAAAGACACCGGGACCACCATCACATTCCTCCCCGACAAAGACATCTTCGAAACCACCGAGTTCGACTACGACACCATCGCAACCCGCCTGCGAGAAATGGCATTCCTCAACGCAGGACTACAAATCGATGTCATCGACGAGCGCACCGACAAACACGAAACATTCCGCTACGACGGCGGAGTATCCGAATTCGTCATCCACATCAACAAAAACAAGACCCCACTGCATCCAAAACCCATCTACATCCAAGGAGAAAAAGACTCAGTTCAAGTCGAAATCGCCCTCCAATACACCGACGGATACACCGAAAACATCTTCACCTTTGCCAACAACATCAACACCATCGAAGGAGGAACCCACCTCGTTGGATTCAAAGGAGCACTCACCAAAGTACTCAACGACTATGGACGTAAAAACAAACTCTTCGACGACACCTTCAGCCTCAGCGGAGAAGACAGCAGAGAAGGTATCACCGCCATCATCTCCGTCAAAATACGAAAACCACAGTTCGAAGGCCAAACCAAATCCAAACTCGGCAACTCCGAAGTCAAAGGCATCGTCGAAAGCGTCGCCTACGAAAAACTCTCCGAGTTCTTCGAAGAAAACCCACCTGTTGCTCACGTCATCATCGACAAAGCTGTCCTTTCCAGCAAAGCACGAGAAGCAGCACGCAAAGCACGAGAACTCACCCGACGCAAAGGACTCCTCGAATCCTCCGCACTACCAGGCAAACTCGCGGACTGCTCCAGCAAAGACCCCAGCCAATCAGAAATCTACCTTGTGGAAGGAGATAGTGCGGGCGGCTGTTTTTCAGCAGATACAAAAATAGCCCTTGCCGATGGAAGAAACATTTCATTTAAACAACTTGTTGAAGAAGATAAACAAGGGAAACATAACTTCTGTTATACTATAAAACAAGATGGATCCATCGGTATCGAAGAAATTAAAAATCCACGAATCACCAAAAGAAATACGGATGTTATAAAAATTATCCTGGATAACAAAAACGAAATTATTTGTACACCTAATCATCCGTTCATGACACGAAACGGCTTATTCAAACCGGCTAAAGATTTGACTCTTACAGATTCATTGATGCCTTTCAGACAACAACTCTCCAAAATTGGAAAACGAATCACTATCAAAGACTACGAACTCGTGTATGATAACCGTGACCACCACTGGATATTTACCCATCTTTTAGCAGATAAATGGAATATTGAAAATGGAATATACTTACCAAAAAAAGGTGCACATAAACATCATATAGATTTTAATAAAAAAAACAACAATCCAACAAATATCACACAATTACTTACAGAAGAACATCTTAAGCTTCATAGAGAATTCGCCAGTACAACGCTTCATACACCTGAAGTAAAAGAGAAATGCAGACAAATAAAACAATCAAAGGAATACAGACAGAAAATCAGCGACACAATGAAACTACCTCAAATGCGAACACTCCTCAGCATTCGAGCCAAAGAACAATGGAAAAACCCTGATTATAAGGAGTATATGAACAAGAAGTATCTTGAATTCTACAATAACAATGAACAATATAGAAATGAATTATTGCATCGACTCAATGAAGAACAACGAAAATATTGGAATGTTGAAGAGAACAGAGAAAAACAATCTCAACGGGTCAAAGAATTCTTTAATAACAATTCACAAATGAAGAATCATCTAGCAGAATGTGCACAACAACAATGGCAAAACCAGGAATTATTAGTCTGGAGAAGCGAAAAGACAAAGGAGCAGTGGACACCAGAGTTTAGAGTCAAAAGAACAGAAGCATACAATAAAACTTACTATGAAAACACCATAGTAGCGTTACGGAAAATATATGACCAACAGCAACACCTCGATATTAATGAATATAACAAGCTACGAAAAGAGACGAACAATAAGAACCTTCTTCTGTTTGATACCTTTGTAAATAGGTTCTTTGATGGAGATTCACAAGCGGCAAACGATGCTGTAGTAAATTATAATCATAAGATAATTGACATTATCCCGATACAGGAAAAAATCGATGTGTATGACATTGAAGTTCCTCACTCTCATAATTTTGCTTTAGCAAGCGGTGTGTTTGTCCACAACAGTGCCAAACAAGCCCGGGATAAAGAATTCCAAGCCATCCTTCCCCTCCGAGGAAAGATCCTCAACGTCGAAAAAGCACGGATGGACAAGATCCTCAAAAGCGAAGAGATCCTCCATCTCATCACCGCGATCGGCACCGGTATCGCAGAAGAATTCAACATCGAAAACGCCCGGTACCACCGCATCATCCTGATGACCGATGCAGATGTCGACGGAGAACACATCCGCACATTACTCCTCACCTTCTTCTACCGCTACATGCGGCCACTCATCGAAAAAGGCTATCTGTATATCGCACAACCACCATTGTATAAACTTACAAAAGGAAAAGGGATTGATTATGCGTACTCCGAACAAGAACGCATGCAAAAAGCAAAACAGATGGGTGAGACTGGTCTTGGCATCCAACGCTACAAGGGTCTAGGAGAGATGAACCCGCAGCAGTTGTGGGAGACCACCATGGACCCAGAACAACGACTCATGCTGCAAGTCACTATTGAAAATGCTGTCGAGGCAGACGAGTTGTTCACCATCCTGATGGGTGAAGCAGTCGAACCACGGAAATTATTCATCGAACAACATGCCAAAGATGTAGTGAACCTGGATATCTGAGGTGAAAAAACATGGTAGAGAACATTAAGAAAAACGATCAACCACGCGACATCAATGAAGAGATGAAACGCGCTTTCATCGATTATTCCATGAGTGTTATCATGAGTAGAGCCCTCCCGGACATCCGGGACGGACTCAAACCGGTTCATCGACGAATCCTCTATGGAATGAACGAGATGGGAATGGGTTATGAGAAATCCTATAAGAAATCCGCTCGTATCGTCGGGGACGTCCTTGGGAAGTACCACCCTCACGGCGATCAAGCAGTCTATGACTCGCTCGTTCGGATGGCACAGGATTTTTCACTCCGATATCCCTTAATCGCCGGTCAAGGTAATTTTGGTTCGGTCGATGGGGATTCCGCTGCTGCTATGAGATATACAGAAACCAAGATGGCAAAGATTACAAAACTCATGCTGCAGGATATCGAGAAAGAAACCGTGGAATGGCGGGATAACTTCGATGGAACCTTAAAAGAACCTGTGGTGCTCCCTGCAGTCCTACCGAATCTTCTTATTAATGGATCTTCTGGAATCGCAGTCGGGATGGCGACCAATATGCCACCCCATAACCTCACGGAAGTCGTTGATGGGATTATCAAGATGATCGATACCCCGGAGATTACCATTGCTGAACTGATGGATATTGTCAAAGGACCTGATTTCCCGACTGGTGGGATCATCTATGGTCGTGGTGGGATTCTTTCTGCGTACACCACAGGTCGTGGTGCACTCACGGTCCGAGCGAAAACGTCCATCGAGGAGGGAGAACAGAAGGACCGCATCATCGTCCATGAATTACCCTACCAGGTGAACAAATCTGTTTTATTACAAACAATCGCGGAGCTTGTCAAAGAAAAGAAACTCGAAGGCATCTCTGATCTTCGGGATGAGAGCGACCGGAAAGGCATGCGGATCGTCATCGAGCTGAAACGAGACGCCATCAACGATGTGGTGCTCAACCAGCTTTTCGAACATACCGAGCTGCAATCCTCTTTCGGGGTGCTGAACCTTGCGATTGTCAAAGGAGAACCAAAGATCCTGACGTTACGAGAGATGCTTCAACATTACATCGAATACCGCGTTGAGATTATCACTCGGAGAACCACGTACGACCTTCGGAAAGCAAAGGAGAAAATGCATATCCTGGAAGGCTTGATGATCGCACTGCGGAACATCGATGAGGTCATCAAGGTCATCCGACAAAGTAAGGAGGTCGAGGAGGCAAAAGACCGCCTGATGAAACGCTTCAGTCTCTCTGAGCTCCAGGCGAAAGCCATCCTTGATATGCGGCTGCAGAAACTCACGGGCATGGAGATCGCTGCTGTTGAAAAAGAATACAATGAGACCAAAGAACTCATCGAACAACTCGAGATACTCCTGGCGGATCATCAGAAGATCCTTGCGGAGATCAAACGAGAGCTTCTCGATATCAAGGAGAAGTTCGGTGACTGCCGACGCACCCAGATCGTGGAAGGCGAGGTAGGCATCGACATCGAAGACCTCATCCCCCAGCAGGAGGTCGTCGTCACCATCACCAAAGACGGCTACATCAAACGCATCCCCACCGAGACATATCGGACACAGCATCGTGGTGGGAAAGGTCTCATCGGAGTCCGTCCGAAAGAAGAGGATTTCGTCGTTGACACCTTCATCACCAGCACCCATGACTATCTCATGTTCTTCACCAACCATGGAAGGGTCTACTGGCTCAAAGCCTACAAGATCCCTGAGGGGGACCGCTACGCGAAAGGCAAAGCTATCATCAACCTGCTCCCACGGCTCGAGGAAGGCGAAAAAATTGAGACCGCGGTACCTATCCATGAGTTTGATGATTCCCATTACCTTATTTTTACGACAAAGAAAGGAACCATCAAGAAAACAGTCGTATCCTCCTATGGTAACATCCGAGTGAACGGCATCATCGCCATTAAACTAGAGGAAGGCGACGAGCTCATGGGTGTCACCCTCTCCGATGGTACGAAAACCGTGATGATCGCCACCGCCCTTGGACAAGCCTGCCGGTTCAATGAACGGGAGCTGCGACCCATGGGCCGCGCGACCCATGGCGTCATCGGCATCCGTCTGAAGAACAAGAACGACTCCGTGGTCGCCATGACCGTCGTTGACATCACCGGGTCTCTGTTCACCATGACGGAGAACGGGTTTGGGAAACGATCCCCCATCGATGAGTACCGTATGACCCACCGGGGAAGCAAAGGAGTACGCACGATTGTGACCAATGAGCGGAACGGGAAGGTCATCTTCGTCAGCCAGGTGACCGATGACCATGAGCTGATCATCACCACCGAACATGGGATGACCGTCCGGATACCTGTCCGGGATATCCGGGAGCAGGGTCGGAACACCATGGGGGTCCGCATCATGCGCCTCAATGAGGGAGACAAGGTCGTCTCCGTCACCCAGGTCCTTGCGGAGCCACTAGGTGAAACCAGCCATGAAGAGTCAATGGAGTCCATCCCCATCGGATTGACAGAGGAAAAACCACCGGTGGAACAACCAACCAAACCGGTGATCACAACGGTAGAACCCGTAGAAGAGAAACCCATTGTTCAACCACCAACCCTGGTAACGAAGAAAGAACCTCTTCAACCAAAGAAGGAAACACACATCACTCTTGCAAAGAAACCAGCAAAAACACCACTTGTGAAAAAGGGAAGACCGAAAAAAGCTCCAAAGCCGACAAAGAAACCAGCGAAGAAAAAGAAAACCCCGATAGTGAAAAAACCAAAACCAAAGAAACTAAAAAAAGCACCAAAAAAGACTCTGCTGAAGAAACAGAAACCTAAAAAACAAGTACAGACGAAGGTAAAGAAACCTATGGTGAAAAAGAAACCAGCTGTTAAGAAAAAACAGAAACGAAAGAAATAACCTACTCTGTTTTTTCTATTTTTTTCTTCTTTTTCGGGCAGTCTGAATTAAGGCAGAGCTCCCATGCCCGACGTTCTTTCATCTTCACTTGAACGATCGGGGTGTTGCACGCGTCACACTGTTTTGTCGTCATCGTCAATCCTCCTTGCTGGGGAAGAGAATAGGTATTCTTACAGTCAGGGTACCCTGTGCAGCCAACGAATCGTTTCCCTTTCTTGGATACCCGGACCATGAGGGATCTGCCGCATTTGGGACAGGCTCCGACCGTGTTTTGTGCTTTTACCGCGTTGTTGATGTTTTCTTTTATCTTTTCTTTCTCTGGCTCGAGTTCCTGCATGACTTTGGTGAGCATCTGTCGTGATTCCCGGACGGTTTCGCTAAGGGTTTTTTTTCCTTCTGCAATCTGGTTCATGTCTGCCTCAAGCTCAGCGGTCATTTTCGGTTTGACGACGTCACAGTTGATGAGTGCGTCGACTACGGCGATAGCAGTAGAGGTTGGTATCGGGGTGCCACCGGTGACATATTTTCTTCCATAGAGTTTGCTGATGATCTCATGTCGGGTGGATTTGGTGCCTAGGGAGAGTTGTTCCATCTTTGCGATGAGTGCCCCTTGGGTGTATCGTGCTGGTGGTTTTGTCATATCTTTTTTCAGGGATATCTTTACGATTTCGAGTTTTTCTCCTTGGAGTAGTTCTGGTAGTTGTTTCTTTTTCTCCTTGAAGTAGGGGTAGAGGAGTTTCCAGTGTGCCTCCACGAGCCGATACCCGCTGGTGGTGAAGTTCTCTCCGGAGATGTCGAATTGGACGTCGGTGGTTTCAGAGACTGCGTCCTTCGCAAGCGTGGCGAAGAACCGTCGGCAGATAAGTTCGTAGATTTTTTCTTGATCTGTGCCGAGTTTTTTGGTTGGTGCGTCGACAGGATGTATGGGGGGATGATCTGTGGTCTGTTGTTTTCCCCTGGTTGGGTAATTTCTGCCGTTGGTTTGGACTTCTTTGACTTCTTTTGAGAAATGTGCTTGTGAGAGTTTCTGCAGGATGCTGTTGATGTTCAGGGAGGGGGGATAGACGGTGTTATCTGTACGGGGGTAGGATGTTAATCCTTGCATGTAGAGTTCTTCTGCCAGGCTCATTGCTTTAGCTGCGGAGAACCCGAGGTAGGATGCTGCCTGGATGAAGGTGGTGGTGTTAAATGGAGCGGGGGGCATCTCGTGGGTGATAGTTTTTTTTACTTCTTTGACGAGTGCTTCTTTGCTGTCTTTTATTTTTTCGTAGAGCTGAAGGGCGGGTTCTTCTTCTCGGAAGACCCCGTGCTCATGGGTCGCTTCGATGGGTTTGTCTTTTTTCATCTGTGCGAGGAGTACCCAGTAGGGTTTTGGGTTGAAATGTTTGATTTCTTTTTCTCGTTCGACGAGCAGGGCGAGTGTTGGTGATTGGACTCGCCCGATGGAAAGGAAGTCTCGGCCGAGGCGGCGGGATGTTAAGCTGATGAACCTGGTGAGGACCGCGCCCCAGACCAGGTCGATGACCTGTCGGGCTTCTCCAGCGTTGGATAGATTGTAGTCCACCTCAGTTGGGTTGTCAAATGCGGTGTTGATTTCATAGGGGGTGATCGCACTGTATCGTGCTCGTTTGATATCTGTCAATGCAGGGTTATAGCCTCTGAGTAGGTTGACGACTTCCACGCCGATGAGTTCTCCTTCTCTGTCGAAATCTGTGGCGACTATCAAGGAGGGGGTGTCTTTTACCAGGGTTTTTAACGCGGAGGCGATCCCTATTTCACTGACGTTCTTAAGTGGTTCGACCTCGATGAGCTCGTGAGGGGGGATTTTGTTCCATTGGTTAAAACTGCTGGGGTAATCCAGGTTGATGATATGGCCTTTCAAGCCGATGACGTGCCATTCTTCATTGTTTTTTATGAAGGAGTATACCGGGATTTTCCCGAGGTGTGTGCTTTTTACTTGACCCCCGGAGAGGATGTACGCTATCCTTCTTGCTGCTATGTTTTTCTCACAAATCACGACTTTCATGGTTTGTCCTAGTTTGAGAAGTGAACATTGGGATGTGCTATAATTAGTTTACGATAGAGGAAAACAGGAGGTTGAAACTATTTATATGATGATGATATTGCCTGTTGTGAGAGTATGAAAATCCAGATTATCATGGGGTCGGCTTCTGATATGCCTATTGCTGAAAAGGTTAAAGCGGTTTTTGAGGAGTTCGGGGTGGCGTATGATCTTTCGGTTGCATCTGCGCATCGGACGCCGGATTTGTTAAAGAAGCTTGTGGAAAAAAGCGATGCGGATGTATTCATTGGGATCGCGGGGTTGTCTGCGGCGTTGCCTGGGACGATTGCTGCGCATACCATTAAACCGGTGATTGGTGTGCCGGTGAGCGGGAAGGTTAATCTTGATGCGATTCTTTCTATTGTTCAGATGCCTCCGGGGATTCCTGTGGGGGCGGTCGGGTTGGATCGTGGGGAGAACGCGGCGTTGCTAGCGGTGGAAATCCTTGCGGTGAAGGATGTGCGTTTGGAAAAGAAACTCCTTGAGTATCGGAAGAAGATGCGGGAGAAGGCAGTGTCGAAATAGAGGGGTCTTTTGTATGTTTCATGCAGAGAGATTTGTCGAAAAAAGTATTTCAATTCTTCAGAGTGAAATCCAGGGGAAGGCGTTGATTGCGTTCTCTGGTGGTGTGGACAGTACTGTGTGTGCTGCACTTGTGAATAAGGCGGTTGGGGATCAGTTGATCGCGGTGCATGTCAACACAGGGTATATGAGGAAGGATGAACCTGAGCAGGTGAAGCAGCTGATGCGGACCCTTGGTTTGAATTATCGGTACATCAACGCAAGTACAGAGTATTATCAGGCGTTAACTGGGGTGGAAGACCCGGAGAAGAAACGGAAGATTATTGGGGAGAAGTTCATCAGAATTTTTGAATCAGTTGGGAGAAAGGAGGACATTCATTATTTGGTGCAGGGGACGATCGCCCCGGATTGGATTGAATCAGGTGGCGGCTTGCGTGATACGATTAAATCTCATCATAATGTCGGTGGGTTACCAAAGGACATGAAGCTGACCCTGGTGGAGCCTCTTCGGGATTTGTATAAAGATGAGGTGCGGAAGGTCGCTAGAGTGCTAAAGATCCCTGTCGCGGAACGACAACCGTTCCCAGGACCAGGATTAGCTATCCGTATCATTGGGGAGGCGACCCCGGAACGCACCAAGGTGGTACGAGAAGCCTGTGACATCGTTGAAAAAGAAATCGAACACGCCGCAGCCAAGGGACTCATGGAGCTACCCTGGCAATATTTTGCGGTACTCATCCCGATTAAGACGGTTGGTGTGCATGGCGATAAACGAGCCTATGGGAACACAATCGCGATTCGTGCGGTGCAGAGCGTGGATGCGATGACCTGCCATTATAGCACGGTGCCCCATGAGGTACTTGATACGATTTCAACAAAAATCACCAATACTCTGAAGAAGAAAGTAAATCGCATCGTCTATGACGTGACCAACAAACCTCCCGGGACGGTTGAGTGGGAATAAACAATATGGTACGCATCTACGTGATTGACAATGGGGGACAATGGACACATCGTGAATGGCGCACGCTGCGTGATCTTGATGTGGAGACCCGTATTGTACCCAACACCACTGCATTGAAAGAGCTCCAGAAAGACCATATCCATGGATTGGTCCTCTCTGGCGGGGCTCCACGGATTGGTTTGAAGGGTTCTTTGGGGAATTGCGCTGAGTATCTTGATGCTGCAGAGTTTCCTATCCTTGGGATCTGCGCGGGGCATCAGTTCATGGCACGTCATTTTGGTGGGAAGGTGCAACCATCGAAAACACCGGAGTTTGGACAAATCGAACTTTCCCTGTGCATCGAAGAGGACTCTCTCTTTAAAGGAGTTCCAAAAAAGTCGATTGTCTGGGAGTCCCATAACGATGAAGTGACACATCTCCCGAAGAACTTCATAACACTAGGAGAAAGCGAGAACTGCAAGATACAAGCGATGCGTCATAGGGACAAACATTTCTACGGGCTTCAGTTTCATCCTGAGGTGGAACATACGCAGTATGGGGAACACATTTTTCAAAACTTCATCGGTTTGTGTGAAGAGTAATTTTATTTTTTTATCCCTCGGATGCTACGATAGAGAGTCTCCCCCAAGACGATCAGAAGGAAGAAGAAGACTAAAATTCCACCAAAACCTGCAAGGAGATTGAGGATTTCTATCCCTACCGTCTCCTGGGAAAACAGGAAATATGGATCAATATAGCTACTTCCTACAAGGATGATGAAAAAGACGAAGGTCAGAACAAAAGAGATGATAATTTCAAAGAGATAGTTCTTTTTGACAACCCTTGAAACAGGGAGTTCCTCATTGGTTTCTGTATGGTTCTTTTCATCTTGTTGACTCATCTGAAGTTCGACTTGTTTCTTCTGAAAGGCGAGTGCTTCAAGAAATTTCTGATACTCTTGTTCTGATTCGAAGATAAGGGAGGCCCCTTGATACCCACAATTCCGACACACCTCGTTCCAGGATGATAACCCAGGTATAATGCCATCACCAAGCGTTCCGATTCCGATGTTCTTACTTCCACACACGGGACATGCAGTGATTTTCATAGGCCACCTCAATAAGTTATTTCCATCGTTTGAATAACGCGTGCTTAAGTCTTAGTTGATCGAAGACTTTCCCCACAATGAAATCAACTAACTCATCTAATCGTTCTGGTTTATGATAAAACGCAGGCATCGCAGGCAAAATCACCGCTCCACTTTGTTTGGCTATGAGCATATTGGTGATTCCTGGGAGATCCAAAGGTGTCTCTCGAAGAACGAGGATAAGTTGCCGGCCTTCTTTTAAACAACAGCTTGCTGCACGGGATGTCAAGGTATCCCCATACCCATGAGCAACTGCAGATAGAGTCTTCATACTACAAGGGATGATGATCATCGCGTCTATGGGGAAGGAACCGCTGGCAGGCCCGGCGCATAAATCATCATTGTCGTATCTCACATGAGCATATGTTTCCAGAATTTTTGGAGTATAGGTAGTCTCATGTTGAAGGATTTTTTTTGCTCCTTCAGAAATCACCAGATGGACCTCATGGCCTTGTTTGTGGAGCTCCTGGAGTAACCGGATGCCATATATGCTTCCGGAGGCTCCTCCAATGCTGACGAAATACCTCATTCTTTACAACTCTTCTATTGCTCGTATGATGTTTGATAGATTCGATTGAAAATGAGCGTCCTTTTCAAGAGCGGTCCCTGTGATAATGATATCTGCTCCTGCTAGTGCTTTTTCCTTTGCCATCTCTGGAGTTCTTATCCCCCCGCCGATACAAAGGGGAATCGTTGCGTTTTTCTTGACGGCTTGGATCATCTCATTTGGGACAGGATCTGGGGCTCCTGAGCCTGCTTCGATGTAGAAAAAATTCATTCCCAGGTATTCCGAGGCTAAGGCATATCCCACTGCGGTCTGAAGATCATTTCTTTTTATCAAATCAGCTTCCCCGATGCGTCCAGCAGTCATGCCTGGTTCGATGATAACGTACCCCATGGAGATTGGTTCAATCCCTGAGTATTTCACAAAGGGTGCTCCTTTGACATGCTCTCGGATCACATACCCAAGGTTGTTTGAATTAAGAAGGCTCATAAAAAAAACGGCATCGGCGTACTTGCTGAGGAATTTGGCACCAGAGGGAAAGAGGATAACGGGGAGATCTGAATTTTTTTTGATAGCCTGGCAGGTCTCATCCACCTGTTTCTGAGAGAGAAGGGTTGATCCGCCTACCATGATGGCACTACTACCTGCTTCGGTGACGGTTTGCGCAATCTTTCCAGCGTTTTCTGGTTTCTGTTTATCCGGGTCAAGGAGTGCAAAATGAAGTTTCTTTTTTTTCGATAAAGCACGAATGTTCTCTGCAATGGTCATTGGAGGGGAAAAGAACACCCGGATGTATATATGTTTTATGCCTTCGGGAGGAGAATGCTCAGGAGCGCCTCGGAACAGGTGGCGACGACGCTGGTTCTACTGGTGGCATCAAATTCCATGTCAAGATCCTCCCCCGTGATTGTTTTTACAACGCCTCCTGCTTCTCGGACGATCAGGGTTGCTGCCGCGATGTCCACGACACGGAGGATCTCCCGTCCCACAAAATAATAATCCAGTGCACTCGTGGCGACCAGGCACATCTCAAGTGAGGCGGCACCATAGGAACGAACATTGCCTTTTTTTGAGAGCTTTCCTGCGCGAGGCGTATAGTTCTTGCCCAGTGATATCGAGGAGAGCATCTCTGGTGATGGCATCTCGCATACCCGGATCCGAGTATTGTTTAAGAATGCACCCTGGTGTTTCTCAGCGGTGAAGACATCACCAGTCGGGATGTTTTTGACGATTGCGTATTCAACATTGCTGATCTTCGATTTGCCGATAGCTAAGGAAACAGAATAGAAGGGAATCCCACGATACGCATTGCGTGTGCCATCCACCGGGTCAAGGACGAACACATAGTTACCTTTGTAATCGACAAATCCTTTTTCTTCGCTGAGGAGATTTACAGGAGTGTCTGATTTTTCTAAGGTTTTGATTGCGACATCCTCTGCGATTTGATCGATGTAAGATGTTGGTGATCCATCAGCGCCGATGCCAATGGTTTTCCCAAGCTTGTAGAAGTTATTGCGTGTTTCTTTTTTTACTTCTTTACTTATTTTCTCGACGAGTGAATAGGCTAGTTGTTTAAGTTTCTCATCCATAAGATGCTCCTTAGATGTTAATCCCCAGGTAGGTGAGGATCCAACTTATGTATAACGTTATCAGAATCATGATTGCCGCGGCAAGAAGGATTCCCAGAAAAATCGCAAGAAGGGATCTGCTGAATTTCAAGTCAAAGAGATAAGCGATTAAAGCACCGGTCCATGCCCCAGTGAAGGGGACAGGGAGAGCGACAAATGCGAACAACCCCAGGTACTCATATTTTCTGATTCTTTCGGTGGCTTTCCTTCTGGTCCTGGCGAACAACCGGTCCATTATCCGAACCCAAAAGTTGTACCGTCGGAGGAATTTTTCTACGTATTTAAAGAAAAGCAGAATGAAGGGAATGGGAAGGATGTTTCCTGCGATCGCAAGAGGGAACGCCTGCCACCAGAGCCATCCGTACTCCAGCATGGAGAAGGGGATGACGTATCGTGCCTCAAGCCAGGGGATCATGGAAAAAAAGAAGATCTGAAACCATTGTGGGAGGAACTCAAACATGCTTTACACTCCAACTGATGCTCCGAATCCTTGTTTGACAAGGAGTTGATGGTCATCGATTACTTGTTCACCCCTGATGAACAGCAGAGAGGGGAATATCGCAGGGTATCCCTCGAAGGGGGTCCAACCGCATTTCGAATGCAGGTTTTCCCCTGAAATCATCTGTGTTTTTTTCATATCAACCACGATGAAATCCGCGTCTCTGCCGACCTCGAGTTTTCCTTTGGGGAGATGTAGGAGTTGCGCGGGTCTTTCACAGAGCATCCAAAGAAGGGTATCCAGCGTTAACTGCCCTTTTATCACGGCGGCCAGCATCAAGGGATACAATGTCTCGACTCCAGGTACCCCTGAAGGGGCACTATCAAAATCAACGTTTTTTTCCTCTAGGGTGTGTGGTGCATGATCCGACTCCAGGATATCGATTAGATGCGTATTCATCCCGTTCCACAATGCTTCTTTATCGAAGCTTGATCGAATTGGAGGATTCACCTTGTAGAACGTCTGGTTCTTCTGTAACATCGGTGCATCGAAAAATAGATGATGAGGGGTGACGCCCACACTGATATTATTAGGTCTGGTTCGAAGCGCTTCAAGACCATCCCTTGAGGAGAGATGACAAATATGCACCAGGGAAGAGGGCGAAGGAATATTCTTAAGGACCGTCCGAATCGCCTCCTCTTCACATCTCGCGGGTCGACATCGGAGATGATCTACAAGAGACTGCTCGGTCGCCTGATGTTTTTTCAGACACAGTTCATCTTCAGCGTGAACGAAGGTTATTTTCTTTGCTTGTTCAGCCTCCACTAGCGCTCTGTGGAGATTCTGTAGGTTCAGATGCAATGTATTCGTGCTGCTTCCTAAAAAAATCTTAAAACCAGAACAATACGCGGAAAGCTCAGGAAGCATGCTTATATTCTCATCATTCACACCTGCTAGTAACCCGAAATCAACATAGCTTTTTTGTGTCACTCTCTGTGTTTTTTCCAGTAAAGCTCGAACGCTCGTGGTCTGAGGTTGCGTGTTGGGCATATCAAAGACACAGGAGATACCACCAAACGCCGCGGCAGCAGAGCCCGTGGAAAAATCCTCTTTCTTGGGAAATCCAGGGTCGCGG
The DNA here is from genome assembly GCA_025457885.1 of Thermoplasmatota archaeon. GTDB lineage: Archaea > Thermoplasmatota > E2 > DHVEG-1 > DHVEG-1 > SM1-50. The sequence continues at coordinate 15,334 of JALOTN010000020.1, forward strand.
AAATGCACATGACAATCGATGCCGGCAGGGAGAATCACCTGAGATCCAACCGTGAGGTGACTACCAGAAGTCATGGTTTTTTTAATCGCAGCAATCTTCCCTTGTCGGATTGAGAGATATGCTTCTTCGAATGATCCCTTGTGGTAGATTTTTCCTTCAACAGTGAAGTCCATCAAGGTGTGTCTCCTGTATTTGCCCATGTGGTTTTACTTCAGTGAAAATCTGTCCTTGGAACTTTGAAATCTTGGTGGTGTTCTCGAACCAGGCGTCGGCTGGTAAACCTGCTTTCATACAGGTCTGTGAGAGGTATTCTTCTACGTCCCAGTCTTGTTCAACCGGGACCTGTGGGAGCAATAATCCTTTATAAAAACCATGTTCGACGATTAATCCATCGTGTCCTATTTTTATATTTGTTAGATATTCTTTTGGTTGTTTTACTTTGATTTGTTCGGGTTTTGTTAACACGGTCATCTCGACGAGAATCCCATTCAGCTCTGATTCCTGCAAAGGTGGGAATCTGGGGTCCTGGGTTGCTGATTGAGCAGATTCAATGATAGCTTCCTGTAGCGTCATTACTGGCAGGGGGATGCCTATGCATCCTCGTAAGTCATGCTCCGGATAGGTGTGGAGGGTGACAAAAACACCTTGTTTCTCTTGGAAGACGCGCCCCAGGTCAACAGTAGTGCTTCTTTTTCCTTGTACATACTGGGTGATGACCTGCCGTGCGAACTGAACTGCTTTTGTTCCATCCTTCAGTGTCAACATCAGAAAGAGTATAGAGAGAAGCATTAAAATAAAATGTGGTGGAGAGGAACATACCTCTCCTGAGCCGGTCTTATTGTTCCCTTGTGAGGATGATGTTATAGACTCTTGGTGCCTCGCCGCTGCTGACTGAGAGCCGCCCGGTGCTGAGGTAGGTGATGTTTTGACCACTTTCATTGACGGTTGTCTCGACGGTCACATTGTAGGAACCCGGGGTCAGCTCAATGGTGTAAAGTCCGTTTGACTTCGTCTTCACATTGGTGGTAATCGCAGTGTTATTCTGAATAGTAAGGTCCTTTGTGAAGATGATGGTCATGTTGGCTTTACCGGTGCCGTTATAGGTGGTTGCACCTGTGACGGTTACTGATGCTTTTGTCAGTGTAATATTGTAGGATGCCGTGCCTTGTCCGATGGATAAGACAAGTTTTCCTGTGAAGGTGTACACCGTAGTTCCACTTTCTGTTTTCTTGACAGTCACATTATAGGTTCCTGGAATGAGTGAGGCGGTATACGAGCCTTGGGTAGTTGTTGTCGCTGAGCTTTGCTTGGTCGCGGTGTTGTTTGCAACGGATTTATCAGGTGCGAATGTGATGGGGATGCTTGTAATCCCCGTCCCGTTATACAGTGTTTTCCCGCTGACTGCAACCGGGGCGTAGGTCAGGGAGACGTTTACCCAGGAGGTCTTGTTCGCGGTAAGGCTGACTGCTTGTTCTGTGAGGAAATCGAGCTGCCCAGTTGAGGCGTTTTTCTTTGTCGCGTTGATTGTGTAAGCTCCTGGTACCAGTGAGGGGAATTCATAGGAGCCTGATGACCCGGTTGTGATGTTGGCTACCGAGAGTTTTGCCCCATTGAGTTTCGTGTAGAGTAATTTGACCTGCGCATCGCTTTGTTCCTCGCCCGTGGTGTATTTCTTATCATTGTTGGTGTCTTGATAGATGATTCCTTTGATTCCTGCGAGTTTCGGTTTGGAAATATTATATGAGTTATTCCCTGGTTCGATGTTGATTGCTTGCATGTTCAGAAGGGTGTAGTCTCCTTCCACGGCGGACAGATTGTATTTACTGGGATAGAGGTTCTGGAAGAGGTAATGTCCTTGTGCATCGGTGGTCACAGAGGGGACCGATCTGCCGAAGTAATAATCATTCAATTGGACATTGATTCCGGAGAGAGGCGTGTCAATGGAGGGATCATAGGTATTGTTATTGTTGTTGTCCTGATACACGTATCCTTCCAGGGTGGAGAGATTGACAGTGATACTGAACGACCGTGAATATTTCGTCCCATTCAGACGCATGGCTTCCGCGTCGGTGACCGGCGCGTAGAGTACGTCGGTCGTGCTGTTAAAGGTAATGCTTTTGAGGAACACCTCGTTGGCGTAGGTGAACAGCAGGGTGATGTTCCCACCGGGTGCGAGAAGACTGAACGTCCCATTTTCATCAGTGGATACATAATCATGGGGGAACCCGTATTCATCGACAATCGCCGCTGTTGCAAAGGATAGCGGGGTGTTATTGCAGGAGATGGTTCCGTTGAAAAACGCTCCTTCATAGTATTTTGCAATGACGACAGCGCTTCGGCCTTGACCATAGTAGGGGAAGGGTGAGATATAAACAGGGACGAAATGCTTCATCGCATAACAGGGGATTTGTTGATTGGGCGTTTGATAATTCCCATTTGAGTCCTGTTGAGCTGGGGTCCCGATATAGGCTTTGTAGAACATGGTGTTGAAATATGCTTCTTTGTAAACAGTGGAGGTCCCGGTGATTGCGACTCGGTTCCGTTGCTCCTGTGGCATCTCGTTGAGTTCTTTTGCAGTCCATTGGCCTTCAGCGCCTTGTGACCCATCGGTATTCACGGTGTATCCCGTATAGACGATCTGAAGGAAATCATCCTCAGGATTATAAAATTCAGTCCCAACGGTTCGCAGTGCGGTAAGGATATTGCTTTTATCACCAAGGAACGCGAAGATGTTGAAAATCTGTTCATCATATCCTTCTACTCCGTAATAGCGGATGCTATATCCGGTGGTTTGTTGGATATCATGATACAGCCAGGTGATTTGCTCATCCGACAACGAACTGTTTAATAATTGGGTAATATCATGATAATAGGCGTTGTCAGCGTATTGTTCACCAACTTGAATTAATTTACTGAGTGCTAAGTCGTACTGAACTCCAATGGGTTTACCTTGTGATGGTGAGAGCGCAGGATTCAACATCCAGGAGGTAATCTGGGTTGTATTGTTATTCCCAAGGTGTTTCTGCAGTGCAGCAATCACAGAGTCAGAGAAAGCGACTCGGTTATTATCCTTCAGGTTTCCCTCAAGGAGCCGCACGATCCAAACGGCGATACCTTCTTTCTCACTTGTTGCGGTATGGAAATTCGCTGCCGGGGGGATACCGTCCTGGAAGTTATCTGCAACCGTCGGATGTCCTCCCACTGCGACTTCGTAAAACCCATAGTCCCACCAGGAGATGAAAGCGGGGCGTTTCGCAGGTTCTGTTATCTCTGTATCTTGTTTAGCAAGCCAGGAAAACGCATCCACCCAATACTGTTCTTTGTAGGTACTGGAACCAAACGCAGAGGAATGATTCTTGCCAAAGAAATCATATTTCATATTACTGGTGTTGTTCTTGGTTGCCGCAGAGGGCACTGCTGCATCCAGGGCAAGGAATCCATTCGGGATCAAGATAAGAAACGCAACGAAGAGAATCCCAAGGAGATGATAGATACGTACCCCTTTACGGATTCCTCGGAATCCACCTCCCGCATTCCGAATGTTCCGGGTCATCTGCTTATAATCAATCTTACTAATCAAGTACCAAATAATCCATCCTGCGAGTAACGCGATGAGCGGCACCATGTCATTAAGGAAACGACCTGCGGTCGAGGTCAACCAGATGTTGATGACAAAAAGCGAAAGAATCATAAGGTAATCTTTTCGTCCTTTCTGCTTCACATATTGATAGATAAGGAACACGAACCCCGCCCAGGCAAGCCAATATATCGCTGGCCCATAGGACATGACCGTACGACTGAGATTATACGTGCCTGCCTCTGCAATCGTAAGCGACACTTTATTTCCATAAATACCAGTCCCATAAAGGATACGAGAAAGATCATTTAATGGTGCGAAAAAGGAAAACGACTGCGGGAACGTGTATACAATATACAGGAATCCGGCGACAGCAACACCAACACCGGCGATCATAGGGAATGAGAGGACCCAAGGGATCTGTTTTCGTTTAAACAAAACACAGAGACCGCCAAAGACTGCGACACCAAGAGCCAAATAGAAGGGAAGGTCCAAGACGAATCCTCGGGAGAACGGGAACGGCCAAGAGACGATAAATCCAGTGAACAAGACAAGAGAGGTGCTTAACACAAATCCTTCTTCGACTTTATTTGTGAAGAGATCAAAGATAAGTTGGACAACGACATAGACGGTGATAACAGTATAGAGGAACTGAGCTTCGACCCAGACCATGGAGAGGGCGGCAAGAGGCAATCCTGCAAGAATGGCATAGAGAATCCGTCGGGTGGTATCTTTTTCTTTAATGCTTTTAATGAGGAATAAAAAGGTCAGGAAGTAGAGAAGTAAGTTGAAGGAGTCATGATCAAAGAGAGCGTAAGCCGATCCATGTCCTGAGCTGATATGAATCGGAATCAATCCAATTAAAAGAGCGGCGATCAATCCGGCTTTTTTATTGAATAATGTTTTTCCAATGAAATACACAGGGAAGACAAGTAAAGCCCCAAACAGTGCTGGGACAAACTGCATTGAATATCCAAGGGCATCTGATTCACTCATGAAGGGGGTGAGCAGATGGCTAAACCCAATCGCGGACATGACTAGCAACGGACCTCGACCTCCTGATTGACCATAGGGATACGCAAGCAAGGGATCTAGGTAAGAGGCTGAGTAATACGGGAAACGTCCTGTTTGCATTGTTTGGTCGACCAAGCGAAGGTTATAATACGGATCGGGACCGGAGAGGTAATATCTATCTGTTAAGCCGGTTCCATCAGGGTTGATGTTCACATTAGAGATGATATTAAAATACGAGTTCATGAACAGAACCAGGAAAAACATTGCAATCAGTGTGATACCGATCCACCAGTTTTTCTTCATCCGAAATCGTTTCTGTGTTGAAGTTGTTGTGACTGGTGCTGGTTGCGACGTTGGTACTGATTCTGGTTGGTTAGGCATTTTAAATTGTGCTCGTTTCCGCATAGGTTTCACCCTCGGTTGGTTACAACCGTAAAACGATAGTCTTATAAATAACTTATCTCCAAAAAAATCTCCTTAATTTTTAAGTTGCGGGACGGTTTTCAGGAGGGTTTCTGCGATGCATTCCGCGGCACTTACTTTACTATATTCGGTTTCTATAGTATCTGTTGAAATAATCTCGTCGCATTCTGCATCCTTTAATTTTTCTTTGGCGCCACCGACGAATAATCCATGGGTACAGGCAACGCTAACTGATTTCGCACCTTGTTTTTTCAACTCTTTAATGGATTGAGCCATGGTGGTACCAGTAGAGATGATATCGTCAATAATAGCGACATGTTTTCCACGTGCATCGAGTTTCTTTGGAGTAATTTTCACCGTGAATCCATCGATGCGTGTTTTTTCGAGGTAATCATATTCGCAGTTGATGAGAGCGGCTGCCTCTTTTGCTCTCTCCTTTGCTCCTTTGTCTGGTGCGAGGACGAAATCAATGTTTTTTTCTTTGAGATATTGGGCGATGGTGGATACTGCAGAACAGCTGTACGCAGGAACCGAGAAGAAATTGAGCACATGATCCTTGTGGGGATCGACGGTGATGACACAATCAGCATTCATACTGATATGTTGAGCGATGGCTCTAGCGCTAATCGCTTCTCCTGCCTCGAATTTCTTATCCTGCCGGCTGTACCCAAAATAAGGGAGAATGACGGAGATTGATTTAGCCCCTGCGTCATGAACTGCATCCTGCATCAGGAAGAGTTCGACTATTCTTTGGTCAGGATACGCGGTTTGGACGATGAGAACGTCTTGGCCTGCGATTGTATCGTGCAGTCGGACGTAAAATTCATCATCAGGGAACCGTTTGTAGGTTGTTTGCAGGAGGGGGAGCTGGAGTCGTTTCCCAAGATGTGTGGCAATGGTCTTTGCTGATGTTCCTCCAAGTATATACATAATGCGACACCGTAAATCTCCCATGTCTTTTTAGGGATTTCGTAAGAAAGTTTTTATAAGAGTTTTTGCTTAGTTCTTGAGGAAGTGAGGATGCGATGCAACGAGATAGAGTATACTCGATAGTGATGACTCTTGTTCTATTACTCTGTTTATTATATACTCCAATTATAGGAGCACAACCGTCGCCTGGGGATAATGTCGAAGCGACATTAACCTGCCGTTTTATCTCCGGCGCTCATTTAACAGTCGAAGCGCAGATGCTTGTTAATAGCATTGACGTGTTCGACACACAGTACACACGGCAGACTATTGAGGAGATAGCAGCGAGTAACCAAATCGTCATGGGAGCAATCATGTTGCGTCTTCATGATACGGTGAAAGCCCAGATCGAGACAGCGTTTACAAACGCGGTTGTTGAAACGATAAATCCCATTCCGACCTATGAAGCCCCATATTTTATCGATGCGTTCCAAGTGAACCTCACCGAAGCGTTTTTCAAGTACAATGGGTCGTTGAATCTCACCGATTTCATTAATGGTGTTCTTGATATGGGAGCGACGATTGCATATTCTTTTGATTTGTCGGCTGCACAAGGATGGAACACGTCGTTTATTTTTGCGTTACCAAGTACAATGACGTTGGTGTATGCGAACACGGCGGATACGGATCCTGAGGCGAATACGGTACGATGGAAGATAACAAATTTGTCTGGTACTGATGAAGGGATCGACGGGCTTTTATCTATGCAGTCGAAAACCCCAACGACGGTTCCTTCTGAGTCACAGGACATCTCACAAGAGTACATCTTTGATACACGAACAATGACGAGTACCGTATTTATGGATTCTTTGATTCTTCGAAAGGTGGACATCCGTCAGTATAATGTGCTTCCTTCATTTGTCTCTGGTGTAGGGAGCATCCCTGCAGATGGATTGCGCTTATTCATCCAGAATGGGCTCTTCACCTGGGCAGATCTGTTTGAAAACACGATTTCGCCGATTGAACAACAAACCACGCCGATTCTTGAAAGCTCTTCATTCCAACAAAACCTGAGTCTTTCGTTCAGCTGGGATGCTGCTAGCACCATCAATTGCTCTACCCCATATGATATCACTCATATGGATGATGAGCCAGCGATACGAGCGAATTTCGAGGATTCTGATGTCAACCTTTTAATCTGTGAAATCCCTGCCCTGGCGTTTCTTGGATTGATTAATGCAGGGGCAAATGCTTCGATTTCCTCAGGGGATGTGAATTTCGGCCGCGGACTTGATGCGATAACCTATCCTTACACAATCATATTGTACCTCCCAACAAACATCACACTTGAGGGACAAAACAGATATCTCTGGAATAACACCTCACCGATTTCCGGATCGTTCAGTTCATCCCTCCAACCAACACCGCCGTACACCACAGATCGTATCGAAACCCGTATTGACATTGAATTTGTGAAGATGGATTTGAACATCCCTAGCGTTTTCACAGGTAAAACAGAATTGACTGCGTCAGTGAAGTTACGTCAAGAGGATAGATTATTCGTTATGAGACGTTCCGATGAGCTGTGGTTATCCCCGAAAATTAATCTATCTTTTTTAAACGCCGATGCGTTCCGACTCTGCGTCGATAAGCAAGTGTTCAGTGAAGGCATGATTACTGCGTTTCTCTCACAAAAGACTGCGGTGTTCCAGCAGAGATTATCTGAAGTCTTCCAAGGTTTAGACGTGAAAGGCACTATTGATAATACTCCCTATAAAGGCTCCCTTTCATGGGATGGAGATCTCTCAACAATGGATGATGTGGACCCTATCCTCTTTCCCGTTGAGGCTATGGAGGTGTACATGATTGGATTTAATGTATCACTATGGCCAGCGGAGCTTTCTCTCCGCCCCCAACAGCTCACCCTGCAGGGGATAGAGAATCAGACGGTGACGTACCGCATCACATTCCCTAGAGGAATCGACCTTAATGCATCTGAGACGCTTGGACGGCCATTCATCCTTGGGACGACCAATGATGGTCGATATTACGTGGAGATGACGTTTAATGGGAGCAATGCGACATTACCAGCGGTGCTCACCTGTGTGTTATACGCCTCCCCGGTCTACATCCTGATGCTGTTCCTCCCCTGTATCCTGGTCTTCCTCCTCTTGGTTGTTCTCATCGTCATTATCTACTTGATACGGAAAAAGAGAGGGGGTTTGCGAAGAGGGAATCGAAAACTGTTCGAACCTGAAGACACAGAACCGGTGGATTATAGCGATCAGGAATATTATGTACCTCCACCCCCTTCGACGAAGAAGAAAAAATGATATTACGGTTTTGTACGTTTCAGTAACGAGGGGGCTAATGTCAGTAGCGATGGTACAACCCGTATAAGAGGGAAGGCAAGACGTGAAGGGTAGTCAATGTCCCCATAGGTATTAATCGTCTCAAGTGTTTTTGGAGTGTTGAGTTTCTCAATATATTTATTGAATTGATTATCAGTGAGTTGGAGATATAAGCCTCTGAAGCGCATCCCAAGAGCGAGCTCACGACCGATTCCCTTGGACCATGCGACATGATACCGTCGAAGGGTCCCCTCGTCAAACCGCTGTGTTTGGAACGCTGCCTCAGCTGCGGAACTACACTGTTCTGCACACAGCAAACCAGGGTATAATCCACCACCTGAAGTTGGTTTGACCTGTGCAGCAGCATCTCCAACGAGCATCAGATGATTATCTGTGGTTTTTTTCAGAGGGCCTAACGGAATAGAGCCACCAAACCGCTTCATAACCATTGCTCCCTGGAGCAGAGGATGTTGGAGCAGCGTGGTGAAGTAGTGTGGAAGCGGGTGTGTATGGTGTTTCCCGATGCATAATCCAACGCGAGCCGTCGTACCCTTTCCATTCGTTGGGATGACCCAGGCGAAAAAACCTGGAGCAATAGAACTTCCAACAAAGATATGAACATATTTCGGGTCAAGAGTCACCTCTGAGAGTTCAGCACTGATCCCCTGCAGATGTTCAGCGGGTTTAGGAAATCCAAAGACGTCTCGTATGCGTGAATGAGCACCATCAGCACCAATGAGTAGTGTACAATGTACTGTTGCCTTTTGTTCATTTTTGGTGATTTCCAACCCGATTCCTTCGTTGATTCGTTTTGCTGCAGAAATTTTACTTTGAAGAAAAATCATTGCACCTGCATGGAATGCTTTTTCTGCGATTGAGACGTCGAATTTCTGCCGGTCGATCACTAATGCATGGACTTTGTCCCCACCGATGGTCAGCACAGAGCCCCCCGGGCTATGAATGACTGCCCCATAAATCGTATTCTGAACAATCCCCTCGGAAGGACAACCTGCGAGCTCCAGAACCCGTTGAGTGACAAGTCCGGCACAATGCAGAGGCTCCCCGATAGTACGATGTTCTTCAAACACCGCCACCTTTCGTCCCTTCGAAGCAAGATATCTTGCAACATGACAGCCGATAGGCCCAGCACCAACGATTGCTGTTTCGTACACGTCCATTGTACCTCAGAATATCAACAAAGATTTATAATAAACACGGTATTACAGGGACTCATGGTTTTGAGAATTAATATTGTGTTGATGACATCAGCATATATTGGTAACATATTCTTTTTTAATAAGAAAAAAGAAGGTACAGAACCACAGAAAACACCTGAGAATGCTGATCCTTCGATGATTTGTAAATTCGTCGTGGATGGTTCAGGGAAAAAAATCGGGGAGAGCGTTTCGATCGATCATGATGTGTTAATTATCAAATCGGGGTCGTTGTTTTTAGGGGTCCCATTGAAGCATGTGGAGTCCGCTGAAAAGACCTTGATGGTAAAAGGCATTTTTGATTTCACAAAGGCGTATGAACTTGGTGAGAAATGGCGGAAGGACTCGTATCGCGAGATGAAGAAACATGAGCCTTTGGAAGAGAAATCAAAGCGATTTTGATTATAAAATGGTGATTGTTGCTCGTTCTGATCTTGCTCTTTCTGCGGGGAAGCTTGCAGCACAAGTATCTCATGCAGCAGTGGAATGCACACTTTTAACGAAGAAAAATAAAACCGAGTGGTTCTCAAAATGGCAGCGAGAGGGCGCAAAAAAGGTCGTGGTGAAGGTCGAATCGCTTGATGAGTTTTTTCCATTGAAGGAGCTAGCGGAAAAACTTGGGATTTGTACGGTGATCATTTCTGATGCGGGACACACGGAGATTCCGGAGGGAACTCAGACGGTGTTAGGGATTGGCCCCGCCCCAAGCAATCTGATTGATCAGGTCACAGGACAACTTTCCTTGTTATAAAAAAACTGGTATTGGACACTCATTTTTTTATTTGAATTCCTTTAAAGTCCTCTGTCGATTGTCCGGTAAAACAATTTTTCTTTCTACCTCTCGCCATTCCAGTCCCTGCTCCTCAAGAAGTTTTTTCACCATATCTGGGACTCGGGGTGCACAGAGAATCCCACGGACTTTCGGTTCTTTCCGGTCTTTCTTGATATCAGTGACGTACATGCGAAGTTGATGGACCGAGCTGATCGTCGCAAGGCTGCGTTTGACCTCGATGACCACCGGGATATGGTTCTTATCAAAACCATAGAGATCAATGGACCCAGTCTTCACTGGTTTTTCTCGTTTGACGATCCTAAGACCATCTTCGATGATGGAGGGATCACGGACTATCTGGTTGACGACATCGATTTCCATGCCTGAGATAACAAGATTTGCTTTGTCGATCAGTGATGTTGCGGTCACTAGTTTCAGCTGCCGGAAGACTACTTTCATCTTCTCAGCAGGTTTAAGGTGTCGGCAGTTGAGGATGAGCAAGTCATCCTTTGTTTTGAATTCCGTGATGCTACCGGTCGGCTGCCAGTTCACTGGTTCACGCATCACTGGTTGATGTACCAGGACCGTCCCATCTTGCTTTATCATAATGAGTCGCTCACCCCAGTCGAG